>DATHMJ010000267.1:0-2556 GCA_035487215.1 Gemmatimonadales bacterium | reverse complement strand
TAATCAGAATCTGAGCCACCGTCAAACGATATCAAGATATCATTTGACGCCAATCCTAGAGCACGGTTGGCCCGGTGGCGCCGGGGTAGTCGGTGCTGAATGCCATCTCTTTGCCGGCCTCGTACTCGGCGCGCTGCATGTCGAGTTTCACGCCGATTCGCCGGTGGGCGTCGCTGCCGAGAATCACCCAGTGACGGGCTTCGTCTGAGTTGACGACGTGGTAGATCGCGGCGGCGGCACGGGCGGGGTCGCCGGGCCACATCTCGGGGGTGATTGTCTTGAGCATCTCCCGGAACGCTCCTGAGGTTGCCGCGTAGTCGTCGATCGGCGTGCCGGAGAACTTGGTGCGTGTCTCGAGGCCGGTGCGGAAGGAGCCTGGTTCGACCAGGAACGCGCGTAGGCCGATCGGCTCGAGTTCTTGCCACAAGGCCTCGGTGAGGCCTTCGAGCGCGAACTTGCTTGACGCGTACCAGCCGTTGACCGGGAGGCTGGCGATCCCGTCCATTGAGGAGATGTTGATAATCGTGCCGCGGCCGCGGGCGCGCATGCCGGGAAGCACCTGTCGCAGGAGCGCGGCGGCGGCGAAGAAGTTGACCTCGAACTGGGCGCGGTAGTCCTGTTCCTGTTGCTCTTCGATCGCGCCGATGAAGTCGATACCGGCGTTGTTGACCAGAATGTCGATCGCGCCGAAGCGTGCCTCGGCCTGACTGATGGCGTCGGCTCGTTGCTGCGGATCGGTGACGTCGAGCGTGAGCGCGAGGCCCGCGTCCGGGTAGCGCTCCGTCAGAGCCGCCATTGGCTTCAGCGTCCGTGCCGCGGCCACGCCCTGATCTCCCTGTTCAAGGACATACTCCGCGAGCGCGTACCCGAGCCCGCTCGATGCGCCGGTGATGAGCCATGTCGATCTGTCCATGTGACCTACCTTTGATTCAGTCAGTGTTGACGGTGAGAGCCGGCCTGTCGGTCGGCGCCTATGCCGCTGACGCGCTCTGCTGCGGAAAGTCCGCGGTCGCGCTGAGGTCCGCCCACTGCTCGAGCTCGGCCGCGCGCTGCGTTGCGGCGTCCCGTGCTTGAGCGACGGCGCCCGCTCCGAGCAATAGCCGGCGCGGCGGGTCGTCAGATCCGACGACCTCGACGATGATCCGCGCGGCCCGCGCCGGATCCCCGGGCTGCGTTCCGTTGGTCCGTTCCCGCATGCGGTTGATCTCCCCAACGCTCGGCTCGTAGTCCGCGCCGACCTCGTGCAGCCGCATCGAGGATCCCTGCCAGTCGGTGCGGAACGCGCCGGGCTCGACGATCATGACCTTCACGCCGAACGGCTTGACCTCGTTGGCCAACACCTCGGAAAACCCCTCCACCGCAAACTTGGCCGCCTGGTAGGCACCCATCCCCGGGGTGCCGCCGACGCGCCCGCCAACGGACGAGAATTGGACGAAGGTGCCGGAGCGTTGCCCGCGGAGCACCGGTAGCGCCGCACGCGTGACATTCACCACCCCGAAAAAGTTCGCCTCGATTTGGGCTCGGAAGTCGTCCTCATCCATCTCCTCGATCGCGGCGCTGTTGGCGTAGCCGGCGTTGTTGACGACCACGTCGAGTGCCCCGAACGCGTCGACGGCCGCCTGTACCGCGGCCTGCGCGGCCACGGGATCGGTGACATCGAGCGCGGCCGCCCGACCACGATCGCCGAACCCGGCGAGCAGATCGGTCAGCTGCTCAGGGCGCCGGGCGGTCGCCAGCACTCGGTCGCCGCTCTCCAGAACTGCTCGCGTGAGCTCGAGCCCGAACCCCCGCGAGCTCCCCGTGATCAACCATGTTCGGCTCATCAGACATCTCCGATCTAATTAAACAACCGGTTATATAGGAAGTTTTTCAGATCCCATGCACCATGTCAATAACCGGTTAGATAGATAGAATCAGCCCGGTGGCGAGCGATAGCCGACCCGAGCGGACCCGCGACGCAGCACGCACCAAGCAGCGGCTCCTCGACGCGGCGCGCGACGAGTTCGCCGAGTACGGCATCGCCGGCGGCAGGGTCGAGCGGATCGCGGCCGCCGCCCGATGCAACAAAGCGCTGATCTACGCCTACTTCGACAGCAAGGACGCACTGTTCGACGCGGCCTTCGCCGCGCACGTCCAGGCCCACCTGGACCGCGTCAACTTCGACGGCACCGACCTCCCCGCCTACGCCGAACGCCTATTCGAGATCTTCGAAGACGACCCAGCCGTGATCCGACTGGCCTCCTGGTACCGCCTCGAGCGCTCCAACGGCCCGGGACTCCCTGCCGTGATCTCCGCGAACCAGACCCGGCTGGAAAAGCTGCGCCAAGCTCAAAGCGAAGGCACATTGACGGATCGATGGGACGCAACCGCAATCCTCGTCCTCGTCCAATCGATCGCCAGCGCCTGGGCAACACTGAACCCAGAGTTCAGCGCGACCACCGCCCCCGACCGCCCGACGAGAAGACTCGCCGTCATCGACGCCGTCTCACGACTAATCGCACCCGACTGACCGAACAAAGGAGAGTGACCCGCTGATCCGGCAACCAGCGACATCGT
>DATHMJ010000266.1:0-2017 GCA_035487215.1 Gemmatimonadales bacterium | reverse complement strand
TCCATCAACGCCAGGTTGGTCGCGCCGGTGAAGCCCGCGGCCTTCCGCGCGACTACCTCATCGGCGCGACCAACCTGGCGTTGATGGACATTCAGTATCGCAACCGGCCGGCCGATGCCCTGGCCGCGGTGTCCGCGGCGCTCGCCAAGCACCCGCTGGATTCGATCCCGCCTGCGGATCGCCCCTACCTGCCGCTCGCCGAGGTGTACGCCAAGGCAGGCAAGGCCGAACAGGCACGGCGGTACCTGAAGGAGTACGAGACCGCGGTGCCGGAGCCCATCCGCAAGACGATCCCCTGGAAAGGATTGGCCTATGGCTCGGTGGCGGAGGCCGAGGGCCGTCCGCAAGAGGCGATCGTGGCGTATCGAGACGCCTACGACCAGACCGGGGGATGCGGCGTTTGCGGTCTTCCGCAGCTGGCCGCTCTCTACGATCGGCAGGGGCAAGCCGATTCGGCGCGCATCCTGTATCAGCGTTACGTCGAGACGCAGGGCGCCTTCCGCTCTCAGATGGATAAATCAGAGCTGGCACCCTCCTACAAGCGGCTGGGTGAGCTGTACGAGGCGCGCAACGATCGCAAGCGGGCGGCGCAGTACTACGAGAAGTTCGTGGACCTCTGGAAGCAAGCCGACGCGGAGCTGCAACCCGGAGTGCGCGAGATCCGAAATCGGTTGGCACGGCTGGCCCAGGAGCCCGGGACCTGAGCATCCCCCGGGATCGCCATCCCGAGTTGCTGGTCGCCGCCAACCGTGCCATGGCTTACGGGGCCATCAGCCGCTGGCTCATGCACGACGTGCGCGGGCCAATCCAGGCCATGGGGCTCGTCGGCGATCTGATCGATCAGGGTGACACGCTCGCCGACCCCACCCTCCGGGACACCCTCTACGGCGCCACCGACCGCCTCCGCGATCTGCTCGAGCTGCTGGACTACGTCCTCCGGGCGGCGCGCTCTTCCGAGCCCGAGCCGGTCGCCCTCCGCCAAGTCTTCGAGCACCTCGTCGCGATGCACGCCGCGCATCACGTGCCGATCGAGCTGGACGCCGCCGCGGCGCTTGCGGCCCCGTTGCCCGCCGTCCGCGCCGCGGAGGATACGCTGACGCACGCGATGTTCAACCTCCTCCTGAATGCGCACGAGGCGCTGGCCGGGGGCGTCGGCCGCGCGATTCGCCTTACCGCGGAGACCGTGGCGGATGGGCGGAAGGTGGCGCTGGTGATGGAGGACGATGGGCCGGGCGTGGCGGTGGAGATCCAATCACGTTTGTTCGAGCCGTTCGTCACCACGAAGCAGGGGCAGCCGATCGCCGGCCTTGGTCTCGCGGTGGCCAGGCAGCTTCTGGAGCCCCACGGGGGAACCGTCCGTTGGGATGGAGGATCCCGTTTTCGGGTGGAGTTGGAGGTGTGGCCCGGCCTCACGCTTCCGGCGTCGTGACCTTGGGGATGTTGAGCTTGTTGCGAAGGGTGCGTTCGCTGATGCCGAGCAGTTTGGCGGCGCGGGTCCGGTGACCCTTGGTCGCGGCGAGCGCCCGATCGATCGCGCGCCGCTCGAGCTCGTCGAGATTGAAGACCGGTGCATCGGCCGGTGGGGCCGGCCCCGAGGCCGGCGGTGATGCGCCCGTCGCCTCGGCGCCGCCGACGTGCAGGTGGCCGGTGAAGTGGGACGGCATGAGCGTGCCATTGCGAGAGAGAATGACGGCGCGCTCGATCGCGTTGGCCAGCTCGCGGATGTTTCCCGGCCAGGCATACGTCTGGAGGAGCTGGATGGTCTCCGGCGCAACCGCGCCAACGGTGATGCCGAGGCTCTCGGCCGCCCGTTGAAGAAAGTGGTGGGCCAGGCGCGGGATGTCCTCCGGCCGCTCGCGCAGTGACGGCGTCCGGATGGGCATCACGTTGAGCCGATAGTAGAGATCGCCACGGAACCGCCCGGCGTCCACCTCGGCCTTCAGATCGCGGTTCGTGGTCGCCACCAGGCGGACGTCGACCTTGATGGCTTGGGTGCCGCCCACCCGCTCGAACTCCC
>DATHMJ010000265.1:0-15529 GCA_035487215.1 Gemmatimonadales bacterium | reverse complement strand
TTCGCGCGAGTCGTGCTTCGGCAGCGCGATGGCGGGCTAAGACCCAAGCAATAGAATTTCCCGCGACGTGCAGCGTGGTGCCTCCTGCCCCGCCTGCATGCTCGCCGCCATGAGATACCTTCCCGCCTCGAGTCGGGTGAGGTCGAGCGCGATTGAACGGCCGAGCGCCGGATGGTCACCGGCTTCTTCACGCCACTGCAGCGCCATGGCGGCCTTCTCCGGAGGCACACACTCGGACCGGCCAAGGGGGCTTGGCGCGGCCTTCCCGCCCAACCGGGCCACGCGGACTTCGATCGTCGTGACGGTGCCTTTGGCCGGATGTTCGTACCATTCCCAGTAGATCCCGACGGGCCGGCCCGCCGGGAACGTCGCGCCCGGCAGGGCCACCTGGGTCAGCGATGACAGGACGCCCGACCGCACGGCATCGGCGCTCACGAGGAGCAGGTCGGAGAGCCGACTGGTGACCCACGCGGTGGGATCCGCGGTCGCCGTGCGCAGCCGGCCGACCCAGCCCGACGCTTCGTGGATCGCCTCCACGCTCACGACCGCCGGCGGATCGGCCGAGAGGACGGCCACGCCGCCGTGGGTCGCGGCGACGGGGGGACCCACGGCGACCGGACTCGCGGCATCCGTGCCGACCGCGACTCGCACGCGGGGAATCTGACGTCCAAGCGCGGAGTCGACACCCACGTCGAACCCGGCGATGGTGACGACGGAGTCGGCTCGCCGGAAGCGCGCGATCTGTGCATCGGGGATGGTGGCGAAGCGCTTGGCCCAGGTCGGTGCGTAGAGCGCCGGCGGCCGCTCGCGATCGAGCGTCCATTTGGGCGGCGACGCGTTCGAGGCGAAGAACGACCACGTGGGTGTGCGACGTCCGCCGATCAGCCCGGAGCTCTCGCCGTCCGAGGCGGCGGGGGCGCGGACCCAGTACACCGGCCACCCGTAGCGGACCGTCGCCTCGGCGAGATCACCGGGGGGGTCCACGACGCGTCCCGCGGCCGTCTCGGCCAGGATCGTGGCCATGACGTGGCGAGAGTAATGCTCGGCACGAATGTCATTACCGGCGCGACTGAACAACGGGCGAGCGAGCCACCAGATTCGCAAATTCGCCCCGTCCCGGGCGCGGCACGGCACTCCGGAATAGGCACCGCCATCGTCGCCCAACACGGACGTGAGATCGATCCACTCGCAGCGGCGTTCGCCCGTCATCGCCACGAGCGCCTGAGCGAACGCGGAGTCCGCGGCCGCGTCGTCTTCGGCGCCATGGAGGGCAAACCCCTCGAGACTCGCGCACCACCAACGGGACCCACGACAGTCCCGGGCCGCAGCCACCGCGGCGCTGAGCCGTCCGTGCTCCACGAGATAGCGCACTCGCTGGCCGGCGATCCAGTCGTCGCCGGGCAGGCCCCGTGCGGCGGCACTCAGCACCTCGATCAGATCGGCTCGAGCCTGGTCGACCCGCGGGGGCTCCTTCGGCGGATCGTCGCCCGGCACCGGATATCGGACGCAGTACCTCCCGATCCGGACGTCGCAATACGTGCGTCCCGTGGACGCGGGCGCGTCGGCTTCGCGGGCTCTTTCGAAGCCCCGAACCGCATCCTGCGCATGGCGCAGAATGGCGAGCGAATCAGACGAAACCGCCCGCGCGTCAGTGTTCGACTGCGCGCGGGCGGTGAGTCCCGGCAAGCCAAGCGACAGCAGTATCCCCGCGGTGCGCGCTACTGCCCGGCCCCGTGGCACTTCTTGTACTTCCTGCCCGAGCCACAAGGGCACGGGTCGTTGCGCCCGACCGGCGGAACCGCCGTAGCCGTCCGTCCTGCCGGACCGAGGGAGGTGGTGACGCCGGCCGCGGCGGGGGCCGAGCGGGCGCTGCTGGCGCCGCCGTCCCCCCCCCGTGGACCGCCACCCATGAACAGGTCGTCGGGGCCAGAGGGTGCCGGCGGGGGTGGAGGCGGGGGCGGCTGCGGCCGCTGCGGCTCCGCGCTCACCTGGATTTTGAGGAAGCGCTCGGTGAACGTGGACTGGATGTCGTGCATCAAGTCCTCGAACATGTCGTACGCTTCCTTCTTGTACTCCACCAAGGGGTCTTTCTGACCCCAACCGCGATAGTGGATGGCGTTGCGGAGCTGGTCGAGATCGTAGAGGTGGTCCTTCCACTTCTCGTCCAGCACGGAGAGCATGACCTGTGAGAGCACCTGCGCGTCGACTTCGCTCGCCCCGATGGCCCGTCCGAATTCCTGCAGGTACTCGAGCTTGCGCCCGAACGTCGCATCGCCTTCGGCGCGGGCCGCGGCCAGGATGGCGTCGAGGTCGGGCGTCTGCCCCGCATCCAGCACCTTCTCGGGATTGACCAGGTACTGGAGCATGAGCAGCTCGCGCAGCCCGCCGCGATCGAACTCCTCGGGCCGCGCCGCGCCGCCCAGGAACTGGCGGGCGGTGCGCTCGACGGCCGCCTCGATCATGCGCTGGGCCTCCGCCTTCAATTCCTCCCCCCGCTCCAGCGCGAAGAGCCGGAGCGAGTAGACGACTTCCCGCTGCTGATTCATGACGTCGTCGTACTCGAGGAGCCGCTTGCGGGCCTGGAAGTTCTGCAGCTCGACTCGTTGCTGCGCTTTGCCAATGGCGCTGGTGACGAGTCCTCCGGTGATGACCTCGCCCTCCTCGGCGCCGCTCTTGTCCATCCAGCGGGCGATCCGATCCGAGCCGAACAGGCGCATGAGGTCGTCTTCCAGCGACAGGAAGAAGACCGATTGGCCGGGGTCACCCTGGCGTCCGGAGCGTCCGCGCAGCTGGCGATCGATGCGGCGGGACTCATGCCGCTCCGTGCCGAGGATCTGGAGACCGGCTTCTTCACGCGTCAGGTCGAGCTCGGGGTCCAGTTTGATGTCGGTGCCACGGCCGGCCATGTTGGTGGCGATCGTAACCGCCGCGACCCGTCCCGCCTGGGCCACGATTTCCGCTTCCCGCTCGTGGTACTTGGCGTTGAGCACTTCGTGCTTGAGGCCGCGCCGCTTGAGCATCTTGCTCAACGTTTCCGAAACCTCCACCGTCACGGTGCCGATCAGGATCGGCCAGCCGAGACCGTGGAGACGCTCGACTTCATCGACGATCGCGTTGTACTTCTCCCGGCGGGTCTTGTAGATCTGGTCCTGCTGGTCGTTCCGCCGGATGGGCTTGTTGGTCGGGATGACGCTCACCTCGAGCCCGTAGATCTGGAAGAATTCGGTCTCCTCCGTCTCCGCGGTGCCGGTCATCCCCGCCAGCTTGTCGTACATCCGGAAGTAGTTCTGGATCGTGATCGTGGCGAAGGTCTGGGTCTCGCCCTTGACCTGCACGTGCTCCTTCGCCTCCACCGCCTGGTGCAACCCGTCGGACCAGCGGCGGCCGTGCATGATGCGGCCGGTGAACTCGTCCACGATCAGCACCTGGCCATCCTGCACCAGATAGTCCACGTCCTTCTCGTAGAGGGCGTGGGCCTGCAGCAGCTTGTGGATGATGTGGAGCTTCTCGCTCTTGAGCGCGTACTCCGCCTCGATCTCGCGCCGCTGGGCGATCCGGTCGTGGGGCGAGAGCGTCTCATCCTTGTCCAGCTCGTGCACCGCTTCGGAGATGTCGGGCACGATGAACAGCATGGGATCGTTGGGGGAGAGCGCCGCCGCGCCCTGGTCCGAGAGATGGACGGAGTGGCCCTTCTCGTCGAGCACGAAGAAGAGGGATTCCTCGAGATCGCGCATGCGCTGCTGCTTCATCGGCAGCTTGCGGTCGGCGATCGCTTCCAGCTCCATCTTCTGGACCATCTGTTTCACGCCGGTCTCGTTCAGGAGCTTGAGCAGGCGCTTGTTCTTGGGCATGCCCAGCTGCGCCTGGTAGAGCTTGAGCGCGGCCTCGTCCCGGGCCTTGGCGTCGCCTTCCAGCAGCCTTTCCGACTCCGCGAGCAGGGTGTTCACGACCCCGGTTTGTCTCCGGACCAGCTCCGCCACCTGGCGATCGAACTGGGCGTACTTGTCGTCCTCTTCGTTGCCGACGGGCCCGGAGATGATCAGCGGTGTGCGGGCTTCGTCGATGAGGATCGAGTCCACCTCGTCGATGATCGCGTAGGCGTGATCCCGCTGCACCCGCTGCTCCAGCGAGAACACCATGTTGTCGCGGAGGTAGTCGAACCCGAACTCGTTGTTCGTGCCGTAGGTGATGTCGGCCTGATAGGCGGCGCGGCGGTCGGGCGACGACGGCTCCGTGTCGTCCAGGCAGCCGACCGTCAGTCCGAGGTAGCTGAAGACGTGGCCCATCCACTGCGAGTCGCGCCGGGCCAGGTAGTTGTTGACGGTGACCAGGTGCGTGCCCCGACCGGTGAGCGCGTTGAGATAGAGCGGCAACGTCGCGACCAGGGTCTTCCCCTCTCCCGTCGCCATCTCCGCGATGCGTCCCTGGTGCAGCACGATTCCGCCGATGAGCTGCACATCGTAGGGCACCATGTCCCACGTCAGCTCGTGGCCGGTGACCATCACCTTCGTGCCGAGCAGGCGGCGGCAGACCTCGCGCACCGTGGCGTAGGCCTCGGGCAGCAGGTCGTCCAGGGTGGCGGCCAGCTCCTTCTTCCATTGCTGCTCGAGCTCGTGGAACCGTGTCTCCAGCCGCTCCCGCTGCTCCGGATCCGGGCAGCCGTGCTTCTCGGCGCGCACCGATTCCAGCTCGGTCTTGAGCGCACCCGTGCGTTCAGCGATCCGGTCCTTGAATCGCTGCGTCTGGGCTTTGAGCTCGGCTTCGCTCAACTGGCCGAGGCGGGCCTCCTGCTGCTTGATCGCCTCGACGATCGGCTGGAGCCGTTTCCGCTCTCGCTCGAACCGCGTTCCGAAGACCGCGGTCATCATCTGCTTGATCGTCATACTCCGTCCAAGTATAGCCGCTCGCTTACGACGTATCGGGCAACCGCATCCGGCACGAGCCATCGGATCGAGCGACCCGCGCGTACCCGGTCACGCACCTCCGTCGCCGAGATGTCGATCGCCGGAACGGCGACGGTTTGCCAGATCGCCGGGTTCCGCGGCAGCGGCGTACCCGGACGGGCGAAGGCCGCCACCCTTGCCAGGCGCGGGATCTCGGCCGCCTCGCGCCAGCTCGACAGCTCTCCGGCGGCGTCCGCGCCCACGAGCAGCACCAGCTCGACGTCCGGCTCCCGCGCCCGCAGCTCGCGCAGCGTGTCCACGGTGTACGACGGCCCCGGGCGATCCAGCTCCGCGCGCTCGAGCGCGAAGCGCGTCTCCCCGGCGATCGCGAGAGCCACCATGGCGGCCCGCTGCTCCGCCGTGGCCCCATGACGCCCACGCTTGAACGGCTGCTCGCGCGCCGGCACGAACCGCACGGACTCGAGTCTCAGGGACTCGAGCACGGCCTGCGCGACCAGCAGATGGCCGTGGTGGATCGGATCGAAGGATCCGCCGAGCAAGCCGACCATCGCGGCGTCAGGACGCGCCGGGTTCGGCCGGGCAGGCCTCGTTCACCCCTGGGGCCTGGGCGTGGAACCGTCGGAGGTAGCCACAGGTTTCCCGCACGTCTTCCTTGTAGCCCAGGCGTTCGTAGGCGCCGATCAACCGGAGCAGCGCCTCCGGCGCGATCGCGGCGCGGGGGTAGGTGGCGACGAGGTCCTTGAGGTAGAGGATCGCGGAATCGTAGGCCTTGTACCGCAGGTAATATAGCGCTGCCTTGTACTGCTTGGTCGCGAATTTTTCCTGGAGCGCGACGATCTTTTTTTGTCCCCGCTCGGCCGCCGGCGTCCCGGGATATCGGCTCATCAGCTCGTTGTACGCAGCCAGCGCCGTAGTGCCGTACGTCGGATCCAACTCGGGCCGCTTCCAGAGATCGGCATACGCGTCGCCCACGCGGAGCAGGGCCTCCGGCGCCAACGGATCGTTGGGCGACTCGTCCGACACGCGCCGAAATTCGCGCACGGCGTCGAGGTTCTCGCTGCGGGCGTACTGGACTTCACCAAGGTAGAAGTGCGCCTCGGCCACGCGCGGATCGCCGGGCGGGAACTCCGCGGTGACCTTCTGGAACAGCTCGTTGGCCTTCTTCCAATGCCCGTTGCGGAACGTGGAAACCGCGGCGTCCCACTCGTGGTCCATTTCGTCGGGACTCGCCGCCTGGGCCAGTGGCGTCGGCGCGAGCGCCGCGTCGCCCTTGCCGCCGTGGTGGCATCCGACCACCGCCATCAGGGCGAGCCACGGCAACCATCGCTTCACGGCATCCCCTTTCGGCTGCTGTCCCCCGTGCTGGCCGCGCCCAGCGCGCGCAGGCGTTCGCCCGCCATCCGCGCGAGGGAATCGGCGGGGCCGGCGCGGGTGTCGACGACCGACTGGAACGCGATCGCGGCCGCGAGAATGTCTCCCTGCCCCACCCGCGCGTCGCCGAGGCCGATCAACGCACGGCGGCCGGTCCAGGTCGTGGAGTCCACCCGCACCGCCTGAATGAACCAGGTCGCCGCGTCGTCCACGCGGCCGGCGCCCAGCGCCAACAGCCCAAGGCTCAGCCCGCAAGTGGCGAGACCGTTCCCGGCGCGGCTGCGCACCAGCTGATCCCGGCTCCGGCGGAGCACGGTGCGGTAGACCGGTGCCGCCTGATCGCATCCGGCCCCGCCCTGGAGCGTCGACGCGTACGCCGCGAGCAGCGAGTCCTGGGTGGGGCCGTCGGGCGCCGCGGCAAGGGCCGCGGGCAACAGCGTCACGGCGTCGCCCCCGCCGATGCCCGGCCGGCGCACGAGCGCCAGGGCGTAGCGCGCGATGGGCCGCTCGGGTGCCACCGCCTCGAGCCCGAGCACCGCGTCCCGGAGCGCAATGGCATCGCCCTGACGGTCCGCCGTGCGAGCCACCTGATCGAGCCCTTCCGCGGCTTCCCCTGCACGCGAGGGATCCTCGGCGGCAAGCCGGCGATACCCCTCGGCTGCCGCGCGGAAATCACCGGAATGCAGCGCCGCCGCGCCGAGCTTGGCCCACACCCGACCCGGCGTGTTCCGCCCGGTGGCTGCCCGGTATTGCGTGAGCGCCTCCGCGTAACGGCCGGCGCCGTATGCCTGGTCGCCGGCCAATTCGGGACCTCCCGCGCCGCGGCAGGCAGCCAGTAACAGCACCCCGAGCACCAGCAGCCTCACCGCGGCACCCGTTCCACCATGGCGAGGTACGCGTCGATGCGAACGTCGTCCGGAAGCCGATCTCGACAATCGCGCCACACGGCGCGCGCGCCGTCGGTGTCGCCCGACAGATAGCGCGCCAAGCCGAGCGTCGTACGTGCCTCGTCGAATTCGGGGCGGACGCGGAGCACCCGCTCCAGCTCTTCCCGTGCCTCGAGGTAGCGCCCGCCGGCGACGAGATGGCGCCCCAGGCGATAGCGGAGGTCGTGGAAGTCAGGGCCGAGACTCAGAGCCCGCCGATACTCGAACACGGCCTCATGCGGAGCACCGGCATCGGCGTACGCCTCCCCCACCTGGGCATGCAGATTGGCCAACCGACCCGCGACCGCGCGGGGGAACCGACCGGACCCGTCTTGCGCGTGCGTCGCCCGCTCGAACGAGTACGCCGCCTCGTCGCCTCGGCCCAGCTCGGCGAGCACGAGGCCGCGGTGCACCAGGGCCTCGACGTAGTCGGGATTCCGGGCAAGCGCGGCGTCGAGCGCCGCGAGCGCGTCGCCCGGGCGTCCGAGCAGCGCCAGGGCGACGCCGCGGAGTTGATGCGCGTCGGCAAAACCGTTTTCGGTCTCGAGCAGCTCGTCCACGAGGTACAGCGTGCCGAACCAGTCGCCGGCCGTGAACCGCTCGCGCGCGCGGGCGAGCAGCTGATCAGCGTTCCTCTGCATAGACCCCCCGGAACCAAGTCACGAAACTGGCAATCCCCTCTTCCAGCGGCACGCGGGGATCGTACCCGAGAACCCGCCGGGACTTCGTCAAGTCGGCGCACGTGCGCTGGACGTCGCCCGGCGGCATCGGCGCCCATTCGAGCCGCGGCTCGACCCCCATGGCCTCGGCCAACGTGCCGACCAGGGTACGAAGGGCAATCGGACGGGCGCCCCCCACGTTGAAGGTGTCCACGCCGACCGGGGCGGAGGCCGTCCAGTCCACCGCCGCCAGCACCCCGTGGACGATGTCCGTGTAGTAGGTGTAATCTCGCGCTTGGGAGCCGTCGCCGTACAGTGTCAACGGCTGCCCCTGGGCCATTCGGCGGGCGAACGAATGGATCGCGAGGTCCGGCCGCTGGCGGGCGCCGTAGACGGTGAAGAACCGGAGCGACGCCACCCGCAGGCCATGGAGGGGAGCCAGCGCCTCGAGCATCAGCTCCGCGGACCGCTTGGTGGCGGCGTATGGCGACACCGGCGTGATCGCCGTCGCGTCCTCGCGGAACGGGATCGGGGTCGTGTCGCCGTAGACCGACGACGACGAGCCGAACACCACCCGGCTCAACCCGACGCGCCGAGCGGCTTCGATGACCGCGGTCGTGCCGGAGACGTTCACCCGCGCGTAGTTCACCGCGTCCGCGATCGACGGCCGCACGCCGGCTTTGGCGGCCAGATGCACCAGCACGGTGTCGCTCGTGAGCTGTCCGGCCATCGCGTCGACGTCCAGCATGTCCAGCTCGTGAAAACGAAGTCGGGCGTGCTGGCCGATCTCTCGCAGGTTGCGCTCTTTGATGGCGCGGGGGTAAAACGGATCGAAGTTGTCGACCCCGATGACATCGTCTCCCCGTGCGACGAGCGCTTCGACGACATGGGAGCCGATGAACCCGGCGGCACCGGTGACGAGGACCCGCGTCACGCTCCGATCCGCGTGCGGAAGTAGGTGATCGCCCGCTGCAGCCCTTCTTCGAGCGCGACCCGGGGTTCCCACTTGAGGACCTTGCGCGCCACTGAAATGTCCGGCCGGCGCACCTTCGGGTCGTCGGTCGGCAGCGGGCGGGTCACGAGCGAGGATTTCGATCCGGTCAACCGCAGCACCAGCTCCGCCAGCTGCCGGACCGTGAACTCGTCAGGGTTGCCGATGTTGGTCGGCTCGTTCCGGTCGCTCGCGAAGAGCCGGTAGATCCCCTCGATGAGATCGGAGACGTAGCAGAACGATCGCGTCTGGGAGCCGTCGCCATACAACGTGAGCGGCTCACCCTTGAGCGCCTGCACCACGAAGTTGGAAACCACCCGGCCATCCTGCGCCCGCATCCGCGGTCCGTACGTGTTGAAGATGCGCACGATCCGCGTATCGACCCGGTGATAGCGATGGTAGGCCATCGTCATCGCCTCGGCGAAGCGCTTCGCCTCGTCGTACACGCCGCGCGGGCCGACCGGATTCACGTGTCCCCAATACGTCTCGGGCTGGGGATGCACCTGCGGATCGCCGTACACCTCGGACGTCGACGCGAGCAGGAACCGGGCGCCCTTGGCCTTGGCGAGACCGAGCGCCTTGTGGGTGCCGAGCGATCCGACCTTGAGCGTCTGGATCGGCAACTCGAGGTAGTCGATGGGGCTCGCTGGCGAGGCGAAGTGGAGGACGCCGTCGAGGGAACCTTCGACGTAGGTGTAGTTGGTGACGTCGTGCTGGATGAAGCGAAACGCCGGATGCCCGATCAGGTGGGCGAGGTTGTCGGGGCTGCCGGTGATGAGGTTGTCCACCCCGATCACCTCGTGCCCATCGGCGATGAACCGGTCGGCGAGATGCGACCCGAGGAATCCCGCGGCGCCGGTGATCAGGACCTTCATGCGCTGCGCCGACCGATCCCGTGATACTCGAAGCCGAGCGAGGCCATGCGGTCCGGCTCATAGAGATTGCGGCCGTCGATGACCAGCCGCCGCTTGAGCGACTGTTTCATCCGCTCGAAATCCGGATTGCGGTACACCAGCCACTCGGTGACCACGATCAAGGCGTCGGCGCCGTCGATCGCATCGTAGGGATCCTTCGCGTACACGATCGTGTCGCCGAAGACCGCGTGGGCACTCTCCATGGCCTTGGGATCGTGGGCGCGAACGGCTGCGCCGCGTCCGAGGAGGGAGCGGATGAGGGGAATCGACGGGCTCTCCCGCATGTCGTCCGTTTCCGCCTTGAACGCCAGCCCCCAGATACCGACTCGCGTTCCCCCGAGCTTCTCGCCCAGGGCGCGAACCACTTTCTTGAAGAGCAGGAGCTTCTGGCGCTCGTTGACGGCCTCTACTGCCTCGAGCAGGTCGAAGCGGGTTCCAACATCCGCACCCGAACGCACCAGCGCCTTGACGTCCTTGGGGAAGCACGACCCGCCGTACCCCGGGCCGGGAAAGAGGAAGGCCGGTCCGATGCGTCGGTCGCTGCCGATTCCCTGCCGCACCATCTTCACGTCGGCGCCGACCTTCTCGCAGAACTCGGCGACCTGGTTCATGAAGGAAATGCGGGTCGCCAGCATGGCATTCGCGGCGTACTTGGTCACTTCGGCCGACGCGATGTCCATGAAGACGATGGGATTGCCGGTCCGGACGAACGGGGCGTACAGCTCGCTCATCACGTCCCGCGCCTCGTTCGAGTCCACCCCGATGACGACCCGGTCGGGCTTCATGAAGTCGTCGATCGCAGCGCCCTCCTTGAGGAACTCCGGATTCGAGCAGATGGACACGGGGACTTTGGTCTGCGCTTCGATGGCCGCTCGCACCTTGGTGGCGGTTCCCACGGGGACGGTGGACTTGGTGACGACGACCTTGGGCGACTCCATGTGCTTTCCGATCGCGGTCGCCACCGCGAGCACGTGCTGGAGGTCGGCGGAGCCGTCCTCGCCCGGTGGCGTCCCGACGGCGATGAAGACGACCCGGGAACGCTTCACCGCACCCGCGATGTCGGTCGTGAACGTCAGGCGGCCTTCCGCCTGGTTTCGCTCCACCATCGGCTCGAGTCCCGGCTCGTAGATCGGGATCTCGTTCCGCTTCAGCCGATCGATCTTGGCGGCGTCGACATCCACGCACACGACATCGTTGCCGGTCTCGGCGAGACACGCGCCGGCCACGAGCCCCACGTAGCCGCTTCCCACGACCGCCACGTGCATGCGTCAGTCTCCCCGCGGCAGCACGTGTCGCGTGTCGACCGCGAGCCGGGCGTGCCGCTTTACGAGGTGGAAGTCGATGGCCGAGTGATCGGTTACCACGAGCACGCAGTCGGCCGCCTCGATGGTCGCCGGCGTGAGCGGGACCGATCGAAACTCCTGCGAGTCCTCCTTGAACGAGGCGACATGCGGATCGTGATACGACACGCGCGCTCCCTGCTGCTCCAGCAGGCGAATGATGTCGAGCGCGGGGCTCTCTCGGATGTCGTCGATGTCCCGCTTGTAGGCCACCCCGAGCACGAGCACGTTCGCGCCGCGCACCGCCCGCCCCTGCTCGTTCAAGGCTTCGGTCACTTTCCGCACCCAGAAGACCGGCATCTCCGTGTTCAGCTCACCCGCGAGATCGATGAACCGGGTCTTGTAGTTGAGCCCGCGCATCTTCCACGCGAGATAGTGCGGATCGATCGGAATGCAGTGGCCGCCGAGCCCGGGGCCGGGCAAGAACTTCATGAAGCCGAACGGCTTGGTCGCGGCGGCCTCGATGACTTCCCACACGTCGACGCCCAGCTTGTCGCAGACGATGGCCATCTCATTGACGAGCCCGATGTTCACGCTGCGGAACGTGTTCTCCAGCAGCTTCACCAGCTCGGCCGCTTCGGTAGTGGACACGGGGACGAGCTTGTCGATGGCGGGCTGGTAGAGCGCCACGGCCACGCGAGCGCAGTCCGGCGTGATCCCACCGACCACCTTCGGCGTGTTGCGGGTGCCGTAGACCGGATTGCCCGGGTCGACGCGCTCCGGGCTGAAGGCGAGGAAGAAGTCCACGCCCACGGTGAGCCCCGTGCTCTCGAGGGCAGGCAGCAGGATCTCGCGCGTGGTTCCGGGATACGTGGTGCTCTCGAGGATGATCGCCTGGCCCCGCCGGAGCGTCCGCTTGACCGACTCGGTCGCCGCGACGATGAAGCTCACGTCCGGGTCCTTGAATTTCGAGAGCGGCGTCGGCACGCAGATCGAAATCGCGTCGGGCTCGCTCAGCCGGGCGGGGTCATCGGTGGCGCTGAAGCGCGAGCGGATCGCCGCGAGCTGCGCGTCGCTCACGTCCTTCACGTGCGAGCGGCCGGCGTTGAGCCCCTCGACTACCCGCGGGTTGACATCGTACCCGAGCACGCGGTAGCCGGCGTGCGCCAGCTCGATCGCGAGGGGAAGCCCGACGTAGCCAAGCCCCACCACCCCGAAAACGACGTCGCGCCGCTCGATCTTCGCGAGCAGCGCGTCGGCGATCTTGCTCATGCTGCATCCTCCAACGTCACAGGGGCGCCGCCCGCCGCGAGCGAGCGGCTCGCCGCGTCCAGCACCCGGATCACCCGCACGCCGTCCGCCGCGTCCGCCCGCGGGGCGACCTCGCCCCGTGCTACCTGCACGAAATGCCGCAGCTGCACCGCGAGCGGCTCCGCGTTCGACACGCGGGGAATGAAAATGTCGCCTTCCCGAACGGCCAGACTCTCGCCCCAGGACCGGTATTCCGGCGGGCGATCGACGCCCTTGTCGTAGATCCGAAGCTTCTCGCGCGGCTGCATGTCGTCGAACACAGCCATCTGCCGCGACCCGACGAGGGTGAACCGCCGCTCCTTATGCGGATCCAGCCACGACATCTGGGCATGGGCCACGACGCCGGACGCGAACGTCATCGTCAGAAACACCACGTCCTCGATGCCCGGCTGGAGGTACGAGTGGCCCTGCGCGGCGACGGTGCGCGGCACCGCGCCGAGCAGGAACAACGCCACGGAGACGTCGTGCGGCCCGAAGCTCCACAGGGCGTTCTCGTCGGGGCGAACCTGTCCGAGATTCACGCGCTGGGAGTAGAGGTAGTAGAGATCCCCCAGGGCGCCCTCCACCACCATCCGCCGGAGCTGCTCCACGACCGGATGGTACTCGAGGAGGTGGCCCGCCAGCACGGGCACACCGCGGCGGGCCGAGAGGTTGGCCAGCCGCTCCGCGTCCGCGACGGTGAGCGCGAACGGCTTCTCCACCAGCGCGGGCACACCGGCCTCGACCGCCGCGCACCCCAGCTCGGCGTGCGTCCGCGCGGTGGATGCCACGACGACGGCCTCCACCCGCGAGAGTAACGCCGCAACCGAATCGGTAACGAACGTGCCGGGATATTGGCGGCTGATCCGCTCGCGGACCGCCGCGTCGAGATCGCAGACGCCGGCCAGCTCCGTCTCGCCGAGCGTGGAGAGAGTGCGCACGTGATTCTTGCCCCACGTGCCTGCCCCGATCACGCCGACCTTGAGCCTACTCATCCGTAGAAGCCCCGGACCGCCTGGATCACGGTGTCCTGCTGCGCCGGAGTCAGCTCGGGGTAGATCGGCAGCGACAGGGCTGTCGCCATCGCCGCCTCAGTGACCGGCAAGCCGCCGCGCTTGTAGCCGAGATGGGCAAAACATGGCTGGAGGTGCAGGCCGACCGGGTAGTAGATCGCGTGCCCGATCCCCCGAGCCTTGAGATGCGCCGCCAGCTCGTCGCGCCGATCGGCGCGGACGGTGTACTGGTGGAAGATGTGCTCGTTGGCCCGGTCGACCTGGGGGGGCTGGATGGCGGCGTGGCCGGTGAACGCCTCGGTGTAGCGCGCAGCCCGTATCCGGCGCGCCGCGCTCCATTCGGCGAGGTACCGGAGCTTCACCAGCAGAACGGCCGCCTGTACGGTGTCGAGCCGACTGTTGGTGCCGACTTCCTCGTGATGATACTGCTTTGCCCCGCCGTGCAACCTGAGCTTTCTGAGCCGGTCAGCCAGCGCGTCGTTCTGGGTGAGCATCATGCCGCCGTCGCCCCACGCGCCCAAGTTCTTGCTCGGGAAGAACGACAGCGCGGCGACCGAACCCAGCTCCCCCGCCAGTCGCCACACGCCGTCGATTTGGCGTCGAGACCCGATGGCCTGCGCGGCGTCCTCGATGACCGCGAGATTGTGCCGCCGGGCGATGTTCAGCAGCCGCTCCATCGCGGCCATCTGGCCGTACAGGTGCACGGCGACGATCGCCCGCGTTCGTGGGGTGATCGCCGCCTCGACCGCCGCGGGATCGAGATTGAATGTGCCGGCGTCGATATCCACGAAGACGGGCGTGCCACCCGCGTTGTGGACTGCGCCGGCCGTGGCAAAGAACGTGAACGAGGGTGCGATGACTTCGTCGCCGGGGGCGAGCTTCAGCGCCTTGAGCGGGAGGAGCAGGGCGTCCGTTCCGCTGGCGCAGGCGATGCCGTGCTTGGCGTGCGACAGGTGGGCGACTTCGCTCTCGAGCTGCCCCACCTCGGGCCCCATGATGAACTGCTGCCGCTCGATGACGGCCTGAACGGCCGGCATCACGGCATCTTGGATGGTCTTGTATTGGGCGACGAGATCCAGAAGCGGGACGTTCAATGGCCCACCTGAAGGGAACGGTGAAAAGCTCGAAATCCAAACAACTTAGCCCCCTCTGACCGGGGGGTCAATCAGGCTCAGCCGCCCACTCTTCTCGCGATACTCGGTTCGGCACGACGCGCACCGCGCCGCGCCATCTGCCACCCGCAGGCGCACGCCGCAGCGACACATCCAGCCCACCTGCCGAGCCGGAACGCCGACCATGAGGGCAAAGGCGGGCACGTCGCTGGTCACCACGGCGCCCGCTCCGATGAACGCGTACTCCCCCAGCGTCACCCCGCAGACGACGGTGGCGTTGGCGCCGATCGTGGCTCCGCGCCGCACCAACGTCGTCTGGTATTCATGCCTCCGGGATACGTGGCTCCGCGGGTTCATGACATTGGTGAACACGCAGCTCGGGCCGCAGAAGACATCGTCTTCCAGCGTGACGCCTTCGTAGATCGAGACATTGTTCTGGATCTTCACGTTGTTGCCGATGTGGGTCCCGGGCATCACGACGACGTTCTGACCCAGGTTGCAGCCGGCTCCGATGACCGCACCGGGCATGACGTGGGAAAAATGCCAGATCTTGGTGCCGGCCCCGATCGTGGCGCCGGCATCGACATAGCTGGATTCGTGTACGAAGTAGTCGGACATAGGTGCCGTGAGCCGCGGGCTCAGTCGTGAACTCCGCCGAGATATGTACCCGTCGCGGAGATCAGCTTGACCTCCGTCTCCAACCGTACCCCGAACTTCTCTTGAACAACGCCGCGCGCGTGCGCGATGAGCTTGACGACGTCCGACGCGGTCGCCTCACCGGTGTTGACGAAATAGTTGGCGTGCATCGGCGAGATCTCCGCCCCGCCGATGCGGTACCCCTTGAGCCCCGCGGCCTCGATGAGCTGTCCGGCCGTCCGCGGGCCGCCTTCCCGCTTCCAGCTCGCGCCGCCCGGGTTCTGGAAGACGCTCCCGCAACACGGCTGGTTGAAGGGTGTGCCCTGTTGGCGCCAGCGAAACAGCTCCGCCAGCTCCGCGCTCAGCTTGACGGGATCTTCGGCGACCAGGGCTACCTGCGCTTCGACCACGACCCGGCCCTCGAGCCCGCTTC
>DATHMJ010000264.1:0-6487 GCA_035487215.1 Gemmatimonadales bacterium | reverse complement strand
GCGTGCTGCGGGTGCGACGGGAGGAAGGGATAGCGCACGCGCTCGAGATCGGGATGGCGCTCGAAGTGGCAGGCCAGCGCCAGGGCATTGGCGCAGTGGCGATCCATCCGGATCGTCAGCGTCTCGAGACTCTTCGAGAGCACCCAGGCGTTGAATGGGGAGAGCGCGGGCCCCGTGTGTCGCGCGAAAAAACGGATCTCGGCGATGAGCGGCTTGGCTCCCACGACCACGCCGCCCAGGGTCCTGCCCTGTCCGTCGAGATACTTGGTGGCCGAATGGATGACCAGATCCGCGCCGCGCTCGATCGGGCGCTGCAGATAGGGCGTGGTGAAGCAGTTGTCCACGGCGAAGGGGACTCCGCGGGCCCGGGCCAGCTCCCCGAGGCGGTCGAGGTCGACGAGATCCAGCCCCGGATTGGACGGTGTTTCGACGAACACCAGCTTGGTGTTCGGCTGAAAGAGCGCGGGCCAGGTGGCCGGCTCAGTGAGGTCGAGATACGTGTGGCTGATGCCCCAGCGCGGCAAGAGGCGCGTGAGGATCTGGTGGGTCGAGCCGAAGATGGCCCGGCCGGCGAGGACGTGATCGCCCGACGAGAGCAGGGCCGCGAGCGTGGCGAACACGGCGGCCATGCCCGAGGCGGTGGCGATCCCGTCGTCCGCGCCCTCGAGCAAGCACATCTTCCGGACGAACTCGTCGGTGTTCGGGTTGGAATACCGGCTGTAGATGTTGCCGGGGATCTCGTCGGCAAAAAGCGCCCTCGCCTGCTCCGCGCTGTCGAACACGAAGCTCGAGGTGAGAAACAGCGGGACGGAATGCTCCCGCTCCGCTCCGGTCGGGGCCTGGGTGCGGATGGCCCGAGTCTCGAAGTGCTCGTCAGGTCCGCTCATGCCTGGGTCTCGCGGGAAGCCCCGGCCACGCCTGCCAGCGCATGGCTGTATCCGATCTCGGCAGTGGGCTCGAGCGTCCGAGCTACCGAGCAGTACTTGTCCATCGACAGCTCGACCGCACGCGCGACCGCGCGTTCGTCCGCGGGCCCGCTCACTTCGAAGTGCACGTGGATCCGGGTGAACAGGGATGGCTCGCCGGGAGCCCGCTCCCCCTCCACCGTCACGACCAGATCGTCGACCGACTGCCGTTGCTTGGCCAGAATGCCGACGACGTCGATGCCGGCACAGCCGCCGAGTGCCGACAGCAGCAGCTCCATCGGCCGGGCGCCGAGTCCTTCGCCGCCGATGGCGGGTGAGCCGTCGATCGGCACTCGTCCGCCGGAGCCGGTCTCAGCGACGAAATGGACCGCTGCGTTGCGACGCCGCAGCACCACCCGCATGGAGCGGGAGCCCGGTTCCGTCATCGATTCGGCTGCGGCGTGATCCGGAGATACGGCTTCTTGGCCACGAAGCCCCGGGGGAAGCGCGCCCGCGCGTCCTCATCGGAAATCGAGGGCACCACGATCACATCGTCGCCGTCCTGCCAGTCGGCCGGCGTGGCGACACCATGACCCGCCGTGAGCTGGAGCGAGTCGATAGCGCGGAGCAGCTCGTGAAAGTTGCGCCCCGTGCTCGCGGGATACGTGAGCGTGAGCTTCACCTTGTTGTCGGGGCCGATGACGAACACCGAGCGGACGGTGAAGGTCTCACTCGCGTTTGGATGGATCATGCCGTAAATGCCGGCGACCACGCGCCCGGGATCCGCGATGAGCGGAAAGTTGAGGCTGTGGCCGGTGACGTCCTCGATATCGGCGGCCCAGCGCCGGTGGGAATCGACCGGATCCACACTCAGGCCGATCACGCGCACGTTGCGGCGATCGAATTCGGGCCGGAGCGCGGCCAGGGCGCCCAGCTCGGTGGTGCAGACGGGAGTGAAGTCCTTCGGGTGCGAGAAGAGCACGGCCCATTGACCGGCCTTCCACTGGTGGAACTCGATGGGGCCCTCGGTGGTGTCGGCGACGAAATCGGGCGCGTCGTCTCCCAGGCGGATCGCCATATGCTGCTCCTCTTCGGTATTGCGGCCGCGTCCCCCGAAACGCGAAATGGCCCGCGACGTTTTGTCGCGGGCCGTTTGCCGCGACTTAGATGGGTGGTGCCGGAGCGGGTCCGGCCGCGCGGCCCATCAAGTCGGGGAAATCGCCGCGCTGAATGAATATTCCGTCTGAAACCGCCGACGTCAAGTCCGCCCGATGTTCACCAGGATCAGGAAGGTCCGGGTCTTATAGCTGTTTGGGTCGGTGGCCGTGGAGATCTTGAGATCGCGCAGACCGTAGACGTACCGCCCTTCGAGTCCGAGCCCGCCGAACCGAAGACCCGCACCGATCACGCCGGCATAGTCGGTCTTCCGCCGGCCCGAGCTGGCAGCATCCGGGCAGGCGGAGCCGTTGGCCATCCGGCAGCGGGCCTCGAAGGAGACCTGCGGCCCGGCATAGATGAACGGCTGAATCAAGGGCGCGGGGACGAAGACCTTCAGGTACACGGGGACGTCGACATAGTCGAGTTTCGTCTGCGCGGTTGCAAAGCTGGAGTCGGACGACGCACCCCGCTGAGCATACAGAGCATCGAGGCCAACGCCGAAGAACCCCACGCGATACCCGGCGTAGATACCGGCGGCGAAGCCGGTGCGGGTTTTCAGGTTGCCTGGGAGCAACCCTTTGTTCGAGATGTTGCCAAAGGACACGCCGCCCTTGAGTCCGGCCTCGCCCTGGGCGAGGAGCGCGGTCGGCGCGGCGAGTATGAGCACGAGCAGCGCGTAAGACCAACGACGAAGCATGTGTGTCACCTCCAGAAACCGGCCGATGTGCTGTTCCCCATCGTAAAGCAGGGGGTGACGAGCGTCACACCTGCGCGGCCGACCGCAGTGCGTGGAGCCCGTCGAGAAGAATAGGCAGGAGGAGAAGCGTCACACAGGTCGAGATCGCGAGCCCACCGATCACCGCGAGGGCGAGCGGCCGTTGCAGCTCGGCCCCCGCGCCGAGCCCGAGCGCCAGCGGTGCGAGGCCGGCCAGCGTGCACAGCGTCGTCATGAGTATGGGTCGAAGCCGATGCCGACCCGCTTCGATCAGCGCTTCCTGCGATGAGAGACCCGCGGCCCTGGCGTGGCGCGCCGCATCGAGCAGAAGGATCCCGTTCTTCACGACCAACCCGACCAGCAGGATCACCCCCATGAAGCTCGAGACGTTGAATGCGACTCCGGTCCCCCCGAGCAGTGCGAGAGTGCCGGCGAGGCCGAGCGGGGCGGCGATGACGATCGCGAGCGGCCCTCGGAATCCGCCGAACTGCGCAACCAGCACGAGAAGCACTGCTCCGGTCGCGAGCGCCAGGATTCCCAGCAGCTCGCGGAAGGCTTGTTGCTGGCTCGCATACTGACCACCCAGCTCCAGCGTCACCCCCGCCGGAAGCGGCACCGCGGCAATGGCGGCGCGCACGTCCCCCATGACGGAGCCGAGGCTGCGTCCACTGGTTCTGCCGGTGACGGCCACGTACGGACGCAGATTTTCCCGCAACAGCTCGCTCGGAGCGCCGGTGTCGCTCACGGTGCCGAGCTGCCCCAGCGCGGTCCAGCCTCCCGGTCCGACCACGGGTACCCGGCTCAGCAGCTCCGGGTTGAATCGCACACTGTCGGGAAGACGGACGCGGATGGGGACCAGCCGATCTGGCTCGCGCGCGTTGCCCGCGGCCGCGCCGAAGAGCGCGGCACGCGCTTGGGCCTCGACGTCGGCCGCGGTGAGGCCCAGCCGCGCGGTGCGGATGGGGTCGAGGTTGAGCCGGAGCTCCGGGCTTGGCCCCTGGACCCCGTTGAAGAGATCCACCAGCCCCGGTGTCGGCTCGATCTTCGCCGCGACCGCCGAAGCCGCGGCGCGGGCCGCGGATTCGTCACGGCTGAAGAGCTTGAGCTCGACCGGCTCGGGAGAGCCGGCCAGGTCGCCGATGACGTCCTGGAGGAGTTGGACGAACTCCACCCGCACCGCGGGCGCCTGGACCTCGGCCTGCGCGCGGACCCGGTCCATGACCTCGTAGACCGTAGCCGCCCGTTGGGCCCGGGGCTTGAGCAGGACCGTGAAGTCGCCGGTGTTCGGCGCCGTGGCGGCAAAGCCCAGCTCGCTGCCGGTCCGCCGGGTGAACGCCGCGATGTCCGGGTCCCGGCGAAGAATCTGCTCCAGCACCCCGAGCTGACGGTTGGTTTCGGTCAGCGCGGTTCCGGTGGGGGCACGATAGTCGAGGATGAACCCGCCCTCGTCCATCTCGGGGAGAAAGCCGGTACCGATCACGCGACTCAGCCCCAGCGTGCCGAGCACCAGCAGGCCGGCGGTGGCGAGGGCCACGCCTCGATGGTTCAGGAGCCATGCGACCGCCCTGCTGTGCCGGGCCTCGAGCCAGCCCAATCGCAGGCGCCAGCGCCGGACCGGCTGCTCGAGACGGGCGGCCCGTGCCGTCCATTCCGAGACGATCGCGGGGATCAGGCTCATCGCCAGCACCAGCGAGAGCACCACGGCGGTCGCGAGCGCGAGCGCGAAGGAGCGGAAGAATTCTCCCACGACACCCTGCAGCAGTCCGAGCGGCGCGAAGACGACGACCGTCGTGAGGGTCGAGCCCGCGACCGGCCCGAGGATCTCGTCGGTCGCCGCGCGGATCGCATCCGCCGCCGGCTCGTCGGGATGGCTGGCCAGCCGGCGCTCGATGTTCTCCACGACGACGACGGCGTCGTCGATCACGAGCCCTATGGCGACCGCCAGGCCGCCGAGACTCATGAGGTTCAGCGAGTCGCCCACCAGCGCCAGACCGAGCAGCGTGATGATCACGGTGAGCGGCAGGGTCAGCGACGCCGCGACGGTCGTGCGCCATTCACCGAGAAACGCCAGCAGCACCAGCACGGCCAGCGCGCCGCCGATCAGCATCGCGTCGCGCACGCTGCCGACTGACTCGCGGACCAGCGCCGCCTGATCGTAGACTGCCTCGAGCCGAACACCGGCCGGGAGGAGCGGTCGGATCGAGTCGACCGCCGCGCGCACCGCCGCCTGGAGGCTGAGGGTGTTCCCGCTGGGTTGCCGGGAGACGTTCACCAGCGCCGCGGGCCGGCCATTGCCGGCGACGACCTGGAAGAGGTCTTCCATGCCGTAGCTCACAGTGCCGAGATCGCTCACGCGGAGCGGCCTGTCACCCGCCTGGCGTACGACCACCCGTCCCACGCTTTCCGGGGTGTTGGTGAGGCCGGAGACGATCACTCCGTATTGCCGGTAGTCCCGGTCCACCCGCCCTACCGCTTCGACCTGGTCCTGCGCGCCGATCGCGCGTGCCACCTCGTCGGTGGAGACGCGGTTGGCCACGAGACGCACCGGATCCAGCTGCACCGCGATCTCCCGCACCCTGCCGCCCTGGACCTGGATCTCGCCGGCGTCGGGCAGTCCGGCGAGTCGGGGTCGTACGACGAAGTCGGCAAGATCCCGGAGCACGAGCGGGTCCGCCCCCGTCAGCTCGTATTGCAGCATCGGAAAGACCGACGGGGTGAGGCGCTCGGCGCTCAGGTCGAGCTCGGCCGGGAGGGATTGACGCAGAGCCGCGAGCCGTCCCTGCACCTGACTCAGCGCGAATTGCATGTCGGCCCGCGGACGGAAGTCGAGACTCAGCTCGGTCGCGCCGCGCACGGTCCGCGCGCGAATCCGGCGCAGGTCCACGATCCCGCTCACGGCCTGCTCCAACGGGCGGGTGACGGCGGCGGTCATCTCGTCCGCCTCGAACGTGCCGCCACGTGCCACGACAATGATCCGGGGGTACGTGACTTCGGGATAGATGCCGGCCGGCAAGGTGCCGAGGGCCCACAGGCCCCCGGCGGAGAGGAGGGCGACGCTCAGGTAGATGGTGGCGCGATGGTCGAGCGCGAGCCGGGTGAGACTCACCGCGCGGCGCCGCCGGTGGGCGCCACGCCCATTCCGTCCTCCAATCCGAAGGCCCCGGTGGTCACGACCCGATCCCCGGGGCGGAGATCTCCGGTGACCTCGGTGCGTCCGCGCGATCGCGCGCCCCGGCCGACCGGGTGGGCATGGGCGATGGAATCCGCGCCGACGACGAACACGACGCTGCTATCACCGCGCAACACGAGCGCCGAGTCGGGAACGAGCAGGGCGTCCCGGCGCACGCCGATTCTCACGCGTGCCTCCGCCCCCGCGCCTACGCGGAGCGCGCCGTCCGGGTTGGGCACGCGCACCACGGCGGCCCCGGCCCCCGTGAGCGAATCCACGCCAGGAGCGAGGCCCGCGACCCAGGCGGGGTGCGGCGTGGGGTCCCCCTCCTCCAGAACCTCCGCGGTCTGGCCCGGCTTGAGGCGTCCCAGGCTCGCGGCGGGGACCGCGGCTATCAGGTCGAGTGTGTCGCCAGCGATCACCTGCGCCAATGCCCTCCCCGCCTCGACCCGCTCTCCGGGCTGGACCAGGATGTCCTGGACCCGGCCCGAGATCGGACTGACCACGCGCGTGCGCGCGAGGAGATCGCGGGCGGCCGAC
>DATHMJ010000263.1:0-6057 GCA_035487215.1 Gemmatimonadales bacterium | reverse complement strand
AGGGAGCGACCCGATGGAGAGTCACCTGCTCAGCGTGTGGCGGGATCTGATCACGCTGGGAACCCCGGAGATGACGAGCGACTGGGGGCATTGGCTGGAGAAACTGATCCGGCCGGCCGCGGTGTACCTGTTTCTTGTCTTCGTCCTGCGCCGATTCGGCAAGCGAATGCTGGCGCAGCTCAATCCGTTCGATTTCGTCGTCCTGCTCACGCTGTCCAATACCGTGCAGAACGCCATCATCGGGAACGACACCTCGCTGGCCGGAGGACTGGTCGGTGCCGTTTCTCTCATGGTGTGCAATGCGATCCTCGTCCGTCGCTACTATCGCGGGCCGTCGCAGGATCGCCTGAGCGACGCTGACCGGGACATCACGTTGATCAAGGGTGGGCGATTGGAAGAGCCGGAGATGCACCGGCTCCATATCAATGCGGGCGAGCTGGTGGCCAAGGCGCACGAGCGAGGATTCGATTCGTTGGGCGAGATCGATAGCGCCATGCTCTATCCCAACGGGACCATCTACTTTCGCGGTCGTCACCCGGACGAGGCCGAGCAGTACCATCGGGCCGTCATGGAACGGTTGGACCATCTCCAACGCGAGCTGATGGCCTTGCGGCGGTAGCGGACGCTCGCGCCTATCTTTGCGACATGGCTGCCACCCGCACCGCGCTCGTCACCGGCGCCACGGAGGGAATCGGCAAGGCCACCGCGCTCGCGTTGGGCGCGGCCGGTTGGCAGGTCGGCGTCTGCGCGCGCACCGCCGCCAAGGTGGACGCGCTGGTGGCTGAGCTCGAGGCTGCCGGAATTCCGGCCGCCGGGTCGGCCGGCGATGTCGGGGTCGAGACCGACGCGCAGAAGGTGGTCCGCCGCGTCGTCGAATCGCTCGGACCGGTGGACGCCCTCGTCAACAATGCCGGCGTCTTGGTGGCGAAGCCGTTCGAGGAGCTGTCCCTGGCCGACTGGGACCGGACCATGGCAACCAACCTGCGAAGCCTCTACCTCGTGACGCGCGAAGTCCTCCCCGACATGCGCCGGCGCCGGCGGGGCACGATCGTCAATGTCGCGAGCCTGGCCGGCCGTAATGGGTTCGTCGGTGGCACGGCCTACGTCGCGTCGAAACACGCGGTGCTCGGCTTCAGCAAATCCCTGATGCTCGAGGCGAGGAAGGACAACGTCCGCGTGGTCGCGATCTGCCCCGGATCGGTGGAAACCCGAATGCTGCGCGACCAGCCGCTGCTCAAGACCGATCGCGCGAAAATCCTGCGACCCGAGGACGTCGCCGCGACGATTCTGCATGCGCTCGAGCTCCCCGACCGAGCGCTGGTGAGCGAGCTGGACATCCGCCCCACCAATCCATGAGTTCTCCGGAGCGGCCCTGGCGACGGCTGTACGTCCCCCGGTACGTCACCGCTCTCGCCGTCGTACTGGGCTGGCTGGGTGTCTATTTCGCTTTCCGCCAGCACTGGCTGGGATTGGTGCTCCCCCTCGTTACGACGTCGCTGACCTACGTCGCGCTTCGACGGGGCGAGATGCTGTCCCGGCGCCAGCGCGAGTCGCTCCGGGGAGCGCTCGAAACCGCGGATGCCCGCAACCGCGAGTTGGAACGGCTCGGAGCCGTCACGTCCGTCATGCTCCAGGATGTGGACCTGCCCCGGATCTTCCAGGCGGTCGCTGAGGCGGGACGCGACCTCCTCCAGGCCGAGGGTGCGATGATCACGCTCCTCGTGGAAGAGGGACGCTTTCTGAAGGTGGTGGCGACGGCGGGGATGATGGAGGCCGGACAAGGGCACCTGCTCCCGGCCGACGCGTCGCTGAGCGGCTGGGTGGTCCATCATGACGAGGCCGTCGTCACCGACGACCTCTACGGTGATAGGCGGTCCGCCCGCGTGCCCGGCATCACCGGACCAGTCCGGGCAGCGGCCATGGTACCCCTGCGCTCGGCCGGCGTGGCGATCGGCACCATCGCTCTCCTGAACAAGAGCAGCGGCCGTCCCTTCGACGCGCACGACCTCCAGCTCCTGCGCAATCTTGGCGATCACGCGGTTGTGGCGCTCGATCGCGCCCGCACGTTCGAGGAAATTCGGCGGAGCGAGCGGGAGCTGATCGAGAAGAACGCCGAGCTGCTGCGAGCGGCCCGGCTCAAAGGGGAGTTCCTCGCCAACATGTCGCACGAGCTGCGGACCCCGCTCAACTCGATCATCGGCTTTTCGGACTTGATCCTGAGCGGCGGCGTAGGGGAAGTGCCCCAGATGCAGCGGGAATTTCTCGAAGCCGTGCTCCGCAATGGTCGGCACCTGCTCCGGCTCATCAACGACGTGCTCGATCTCTCCAAGATCGAGGCCGGCCGAATGGCGCTCACGCTCGGCGCCACCGACGTGCGGGAGGCGATCACAGGGGCGGTGGCGGACACGGCGAGCCTGCGGACCGCCCGTCGGCAGGGCTGCGAAATCTTCATGGACGAGGGACCGCTCCAGATCGTGGCGGACGGCACTCGCGTGCGGCAGGTGCTGTTCAACCTCTTGTCGAACGCCTCCAAGTTCACGGCCGAAGAAGGTCGGATTTCCCTATCGGCGGTTCGGACGCAGGCCCCGCTTCCCATGCCGGCGGATCGAGCGGGCGAAAAAGCCACACTCGTCGCGCGCGACGCGGTTTGGATCTCGGTCTCCGACACCGGGATCGGCATCCGATCGGAGGACCTGGGCGTGCTGTTCCAGGAATTCAGTCAGCTGGACAGCTCAGCCAGCCGGCAGCAGCAAGGGACGGGGCTCGGACTGGCGCTTTCGCGGAGGTTCGTCGAGCTGCACGGGGGTGTGATCGGAGTCGAGTCGATGGTGGGAAAGGGCAGCACGTTCTGGTTCATCCTGCCGACCGACGGGCCGGTTCGCCGCGGACCGCTCCGCACCGAGCCGGATTAGCCCCTCAACCCACCCGCTTCCATCCCGAGATCACGGGCGCGGGCAGCATCGCGACCCGGCGCACCAACTCCACGTACGGTGCCACCAGGTCCGCGAGCCGTTGAACCGGCGCGACGTCGGACGGCAGGAGCGCGCCGAAGCCCCGGGCTTCGAGCACCAGGGCGCCGACCGTTTTTCCCGACACGCGCATCGGAACGATGATCTCGGTGGCCTTCGGGCTCTCCGCCACCAGCTGGGCCTCCTCGCCGCGCAGCACCCGCCCGAGCGGCGTGCCCGCGATCGGTACCAGCGGGAGGTCGGACCAATGTTTCGCCTCTCCCGGCTCGACCAGGACGACTCGATCGCCTTCGGATAGCTTCACCGCGAGCGTCAGCCGATCGCACGGCAACATGACACGGGTCTCCTCCGCGAGACGTCGGCTGGCCTCCGCAAACTGGGCGGTCGTCGCCAGCATGTCGGCCACGCGCGCGTGGTGCGCGGGCGCGTTCCGCAGAGTCACCAGCTGCTTGCGCAGAAGGTGGAGCTGCGACGAGAGCACGTAGCCCTCGATCTTCGGACCCAGCATGTCACCGAGTCGGACCAGCGCGGCAAGGTCCTCGTCCTGGAAGGTTCCCGCCTGGGTCGAACCCACGATCAAGTGACCCGCCAGGTGGCCGCTCGACGTGATCCTGACGCCCAGAAGCGAACGAATCGCTTGGCCCGGTTGCAGCGATGCGCCGAACAGGTCGGTCCATGACTGGTCCACGGAATCGCGCAGCGCGAGCGTCGGCTTCCCGTCGAACCGGGCGAAGAGGTCCAGCCGCTCCTTCTCCACTATCAGCTCAGGCTCGGTCCAAGGCGGCCCGCCGGCGTGGGCGCCGAGGCGGTATTGCCGACCCGGAGAAGGTCCGGGGATCAGGACCTCGAAAACGTCGTGCGGCACTTCTCGCCCGAACGCTTCCGATGCCAGCGCGAAGAAATCGCGCGGCGAGCGAGCCTCGGTCCAGGCCGCCGCGAGCGCCGTCCCTAGATCGGGCGCTGCCCGTACCGCCGCCCCTGACCGCCGAGCGATTCGTGAGAAGGTGGGCGCGATCGCCTCGGCCACGCGGCTGATCGCGTCCCGCGTGGCGGCGTCGTATCGGCCGGCGTCCAGCGCGGCGATCAACAACAGGCCGACATCGGCGGGCCCAAAGCGGATGACAACACAGGCCACCGACCGGTAACCAGCCCGCTCTACGATGGCCGCCAGCGTGGCCGTCGCCTCGTCTGCGACTCGCGGCCGGGGCAGGGGCACAGGCAGATCGTCTTGAGCGAGGGCTTCAGGACCAATGAGCTCCACGCCGCCGGAATCGGGGTAGAGCCACAGGGCGAACAGGTCGTGGGGGATCTCGACCCCAACCGCCTCCGCCAAGGCCTCGTGCCACGTCGCGAGCTCGTCGCGATCGGGCACACCGTCCCCGCCCCGGAGAATGGGGATCAGTGGCAGCGCTTTGCGGGCGGCGGTATCGCTCATACGCCGCCAAGGAGAGCAGAAGACATGCCCCCGTCGAGGCGGCTCCGAACCCTGTGTCGCGGCTCAGCTTGGAGACTCGACCCCGCCGCTCGGTCTCGGGCCGACGCCGGTGCGCCTGCGCGCCGCGCGGCGTTTTGCACCCCGACCGGTCCGGAACCGGAATGGCGCAACCGGTGTTTCCATACTACGTTGACATACCCCCTCCCCCTATTCGAGGAGTTGGAGTTGTGACCCAGGCCAAGCTGGACATAGAGGGAATGAGCTGCGGCCATTGTCTGAACGCGGTCAACCGGGCGCTAGCCGCGCTTCCCGGTGTCGAGGTCCAATCGGTACGAATCGGGCAGGCGGATGTGCGCTTCGATGAAACCGTCATCGATGCGAGCCGCCTTGAGGCTGCCGTATCCACCGCCGGCTACCGCGCGACATTGCGCCCGTGAGCACTGCGCTGAAAAACCGCACGATCCCCGTAACCGGGATGACCTGCGCGGCCTGCAGCGCGCGGGTCCAGCGCTCCTTGGAGCAAACACCCGGCGTGGCCTCCGCATCGGTCAATCTGATGACCGGAGAGGCGACGGTCGACTTCGACCCGGCGGCGGTGACACCCGAGCGCCTGGTCGCAGCGATTCGGGAGAGCGGCTACGGCGCGGATCTCCCGACGATGGACGCGAGCGCGGAAGCCGCTTTCGAGTCCCAGGACCGCGAGCGTGACGCGGAAGCCGCCGCGATCACGCGCAAGCTGTGGGTTGCGGCCGTGCCGGCCGTCTTGATGATGGCTATCGGCCACCCCCACACCGACGCCGTTCGTTGGCTCGAGCTTGGGCTCACGCTCCCCGTGGTGCTATGGAGCGGGCGGCACTTCTACGTCCGCGCCTGGAGTGCCCTGCGCCACGGGGGCGCGGACATGAACACCCTGATCGCTGTCGGAACGGGGGCGGCCTTCGGGTTCAGTCTGTTCATGACCGTCGCGTCGGCGTGGGTCTCGGCTCGCGGGGTCATGCCCCAGGTGTATTACGAGGCCGTCGCGACGATCGTCGCGCTCGTCTTGCTCGGCAACCTGCTCGAGGTCCGCGCCAAGCAGAGGACGTCAGGCGCCGTGCGCCGCCTGATGGGTCTGCGCCCCGCGGTCGCGCACCTGATCCGCGGTGAGACCGAAGTGGAGGTGCCGGTCGCCGACGTCCGGGTAGGGGACGTCTTGTTGATCCGCCCAGGGGAGCGGATCCCGGTGGACGGGATCGTCATCGGCGGCGAGACGACGGTCGACGAGTCGATGCTGACAGGTGAGCCCGGGCCGGTCTCGAGGGTCGAAGGCGACGAGGTGGTCGGTGCCACGCTCAACCGGCACGGCTCGCTGCGCATGCGCGCGACCAGGGTGGGGCAGGATACCGTCCTCTCCCGCATCATCGCGCTCGTGCGAAGCGCGCAGGGAAGCAAAGCACCGATCCAGCGTCTCGCGGACCGAATTTCCGCGGTGTTCGTGCCGGTTGTCATCGGCATCGCGATCCTCACCTTCGGCCTGTGGTACGCGCTCGGGCCCGAGCCCAGGTATCTGCATGCGCTGGTCTCCGCGGTCACTGTGCTCATCATCGCGTGCCCTTGCGCCATGGGCCTGGCCACGCCGACGGCGGTCATGGTCGCCACCGGTCGAGGGGCCGA
>DATHMJ010000262.1:0-6479 GCA_035487215.1 Gemmatimonadales bacterium | reverse complement strand
CTTCTCCCCGTAGAGTGCCTCGTCCCACTTCGCCATGTCGGGCACCGTGCTGTAGAGCGCGCCATCGGCCGTGGTATTGAGCGACGGTGCCACCCAGTTCTGGTTCTTGAGCTGCCCGTTCACCAGCAGATAGCCCGCGCTGCGATTGGGGATGATGTCCGCCTCGTCGATGATCCGCGTGGAGGTCATGCCGAGAGGCTTGAAGATGTGCTCCTGGAGGTAGTCGCCGTAGAACTCACCGGTCACGCGCCGGATCAGCGCGCCGATCAGCACGTAGCCCGTGTTGCTGTAGCTGAACTTGGCGCCGGGCTCGAACTCGAGGGGGAGCGTGGTGAAGATCCGGACCAGCTCGTCCTCGGTGTACTCCTTGTGCAGATCGACAACGCCCTTGTTCAGCGTGCTCTCCTCGGCCCCGTAGTCGGGGATCCCCGAGGTATGTGAGAGGAGATGGCGGACGGTGATGTTGCGCCAGGGCATCGGCGCTTCGGGGAACCACTGGATGATGCGGTCGTCCAGGCTGAGCTTGCCGGCCTCCACCAGCATCATGACGGCCGTCGCGGCGAACTGCTTGCCGACCGATCCGGTCTGGAAGACCGACTTCGGCGTAACGGGAACGCTCAGCTCGAGGTTGGCGAACCCGTAGCCCTTTGCCTTGATCAGTTGGCCGTGGCGCATCACGCCCAGGCTCACACCCGGCAGCCTCTGCGCCTTCATTTGGGCGGCGACCAGCGAATCGACGCGGGCGGACCGATGTTGGTCGCCCGCCTGGGCCAGGAGCGGGTTGGCCCAGGCGAGCACGCCCAAGACCAGCCACCCGCGGGTCACTCCTCGGTGGCCGCCAGCGGGACTTCGCGCTTGTGCAGCTCCTTCTGGACGGCGCGGGCCACCGAGTCCGCGCGAGCGGCCATCACCGAGTCACCCTTCTTGCGGAACGCGTCGCCCGCCCCCGCGTACACGATCGCGTAGAGCGACAAGATCGAGCCGGACGGAATGTCCACCCACCCACGCGGCCGCTCGCGCGCCGCCGCCTGCCAATGGTAGGCGTTCCAGAGAAGCTCCTTCGTGCGCCCCAGGTCCAGATAGCCCAGACCGGCGCTCAGCACGATGCTGTCGCTGGGTACGACCGGCTTGGGCATCAGCTTGCGCACCATGCCTTGGGCCACGAGGTAGGCGGAGAGGCCGAGCGTCTGATCGGGGTAGCCGCCGTCGCTGAGGCTGAAGTAGATGGCGCGCTTGCCCAGGTTCTCCTTGATCAGGAAGATCGCGGCCAGATCCTGGAGCAGCAGATAGTCTTGCCCGAACGTGATCGCCACGCTGTCGACCTGGATGCCGCTCTTCTGATCCACCCGCATGGCCTCCGGCAGGCTGTCCAGCTCGTGGATGCTGAGCGGGAGGACCGGGTCCTTGGGCTTGGGCCAGGTGCCGTTGCGCCAGAGGGGGATCGAACGGCTCGGGTCGAAGTCGGGCGTCTGTCGCCGGTGCAGCTGACGCAGATGCCAGCGGGTGTTCATGAGCGAGAGGTTGGCCAGGGTCACGTCTCGGCGGATGCCCTCGACCTCCTGCGCGTACCAGAGCGGGAACGTGTCGTTGTCGCCGGCGGTGATGAGGATGCCGTACGGTTCGACCGACTCGAGCAGATCCACCGCGAAGTCGCGCGCCAGCGTCTCGTGCGCTCGGCTTGCGGTGAGCCGGTTACCCAGGAGGGGGATGATGGCAACGACGAGGATCGGCGTGGCCGCGCCCCATCGGAGCCGATCGCCTTTGCCGGCCAGCTCCGCCAGGGACTGCATCACCGACCCGAGGCCGAGCGCCACGAACACGCCGTAGGCGGAGAACGAGCCCAGGAAAAAGTAGTCGCGCTCACGGACCTCGCGTGCCAGCTCCGGCTTGTCCGGGTACTGGGAGAAGCCATACTTGAAGTTCATGTAGAAGACGAGGGCGACGGTGAGCGTGCTCAGGAGCAGGATCGCAGCCAATCCCGCCCGCCGATCGTTCTTCCACAAGGTGTACAGCCCCACCAGGCCGAGTCCGGTGAAGAGCGAGGTGGCGACGGCGCCGGCCCGGCCCCAGTCGCGCGCGAACTGCCAGGTGAAGTACTGCCAGAAGTTGGCGAGCTGGGAGAAGAAGTCGGCCTGCCGCTCCAGGACGGACGGTTTGCCGTACTGCACGCGGTTGAGCACGTCCCGGAGCGCCTGGCTGAAGAAGCCCACCGGCTCGCCCTCGTTGATGGCCGGGAACTGGCCCGCGCGGATCGGCAGGTAGACGTAGTTGAGCGAAATCCCGATGGCGATCGCCACGATGATGGCCACGATCACCCACGGGCGTGTGAGCACGCGCCAGTCGGTGAAGAACACGTAGACCGCGAGGGCCGGGATCGCGAGCAGCGCCATCAGGTGGTTGGTGGAGCTGAGGGCCATCACGTAGGCGATGAGCACGAGCCAGCGATCGCGGTGGGGGCCGGGCTCATCGTCGCCCCAGTGCACCACCAGCCACACGCAGAGCGCCATCGACATGAGCGAGACGGTGTAGACCTTCTCGTTCACGGTGGACTGGTTCCACACCGTCCACGACGTCGCTCCCACCAGCACGCCGGCGAAGGCCGCGGCCCAGCGAGCCCAGCGCACGTGCACGATCGGCTGGAGCCAACGGTCCGCCACGAGGAACCAGCAGCCGGACGCGATCGCGCTCGTCACCGCCGCGAACAGATTGATGCGCACCGCGAACGACTTCGCCAGCGGTAAGAGGGCGAACGTGTGCGCGAGCGTCGTGAACAGCGGGTTGCCCGGCGGATGCGGGATGCCCAGCACCTTGGCCGCCGCGATGTACTCCGACGTGTCCCAGAACGCGGTCGTGGGCGCGAGGGTCGCGAGGTAGATGATGAAGACCACGAGGCCCGTAAGGGCGGCCCAGAGGTAAGGAGGTTGCTGCTTCGTCGGTGCCGTGGATGAGGTCATAGAGGGCGACGATTCGCCGCTGGCTAGTGCCTGAACTGCCGCTTCCCGGTCATCACCATCGCCATCCCGTGCTTGTCCGCCGCCGCGATCACTTCGGGGTCGCGCATCGAGCCGCCGGGCTGGATGATGGCGGTGACGCCAGCGGCCGCCGCCTCCTCCACGCCGTCGGCGAACGGGAAGTATGCGTCGGAGGCGAGCACCGCCCCGCGGGTATCGTGCTTTTGCTGCCGGGCCTTGTGCACCGCCAGGAACGACGCATCCACTCGGCTCATCTGCCCCGCGCCGATGCCGATGGCCATCTCGCCCCGGGCCAGCAGGATCGCGTTGGACTTGACCGGGGCCACCGCGGCCCAGGCAAAGTGGAGGTCCACCCACTCACTTTCCGTCGGCCGGCGCTGGGTGGCGATCTTCCAGGCCTGATCGTTCGCGTCGAAGACGAAACGGTCCTGCACCAGGAACCCGCCGCGCACCCGCTTGAAGTCGAGGCCCGTCCCGCGCGAGACCGGCAGCTCCACGACCCGCAGGTTCTTCTTTTCCTTGAAGATTGCCATCGCCTGCTCGTGGTACGATGGGGCGACCACTACCTCGACGAAGAGGTCGGCCATGGCCTGAGCCGTCGGCTCGTCCACCACCGTGTTGTACGCGACCACCGAGCCGAACGCTGAGAGCGGATCGGTGGCGCGGGCCTTCCGGAACGCCTCGGCCGCGCTCCCCGCTACGGCGATGCCGCAGGGCGTCGTGTGCTTGATGATGCAGCAGGCGGGACGCGTGGGCCAACTGGCCACCGCCCAGGCGGCCGCATCCAGGTCGAGGAGATTGTTGAAGGACAGCTCCTTGCCCTGGCGCTGGCGAAGGTCGCGCATGCCGCGCGGCTCGTCGGTCACGTAGAGCCCGGCGCGTTGGTCCGGATTCTCGCCGTAGCGGAGCGCTTGCAGCCGCTCGAGCGCCAGGCCCATCCGGCGCGGAAGCCCTTCCTCTTTGGGCGTGAGGTAGCGCGCGATCGCGGAGTCGTAGTCCGCCGTGTGGGCGAACACCTTGGCTGCCAGCTCGCGACGCACGTCGTCGGGGATGCCACCCTTCCGGAGCATCTCGATCACGGGCGCGTAGTCGAGCGGATCGACCACCGCGATCACGAAGCGATGGTTTTTCGCGGCGGAGCGGAGCATCGACGGCCCGCCGACGTCGATGTTCTCGATCGCGTCCTCGAACGGCACATCGGGCTTCGCGATCGTCATCTGAAAGGGGTACAGATTCACCGCGACCAGGTCGATGGGAACGATGTTGTGCGCGGCCAGCGCGGACAGATGGCCGGGGTGATCGCGGCGGGCAAGCAGGCCGGCGTGGATCATCGGGTGGAGCGTCTTCACCCGCCCGTCGAGCAGCTCGGGGAAGCCGGTCACCTCGTCCACCGCGAGCACCGGCACGTCCGCGTGGCGAAGCGCGGTCGCGGTGCCGCCGGTCGAGATGATGTCCCAGCCCAGGTCCACCAGCGCCTGGGCGAACGGGATGATCCCGCGCTTGTCGCTGACGGAGATCAGTGCGCGCGGCATGCTATAGGACTCACGAGCGAAGCTCCACTGGATTCGGAATGGGAACCGGCCGGCCCGCGGCGGCGGCCGCCAGGACTACGGCGGGCAGCAGGCGATGTTCGACCTCGAGCACGCGGGCGGCGAGCGTGTCGGGCGTATCGCCGGGCAGCACGGGCACGCGCTCCTGCGCGAGCACGCCGCCGCGATCGTACACCTCGTCGACCAGGTGCACCGTGGCGCCACTGGTGGGCTCGCCTGCCGCGAGCACCGCTTCGTGCACTCGGCGCCCGTACATGCCCGGCCCGCCGAAGGCAGGAAGCAGCGCCGGGTGGATGTTCACGATGCGCCCGCGGTAACGCTCCACCACGGCCGGCGGCACCAGCTTGAGGTAGCCCGCGAGGACCACGAGGTCAATCCGCTCCGCCGCGAGCGCATCGAGCCACGCCCGGCCATCGGCCGGATCGGCGAGCACCAGCGCCGGAATGCCACGCTCACGCGCAAGATCGAGCCCGGCCGCCGCCCGATTGCTCAGCACCAGCGCCACTTCGGCCGGGGCTCCGGCCGGCAGTGCGGTCAACAGCGCCGCGAGATTGCTGCCGCGGCCCGAGATCGCGACCGCTAGGCGCATGGGCATGGCCGGGGGAAGGTAATGGGCAGCCGGGCCGATGGGCAGAGAGCCCTAGCGCTCCACCGCCCGCCGCAACGCGGCGCCAACGTCGGCGTACGCGGCGAGCGGCAACGTGCGCGGATCGAGCAGCACCCGACCCTCGCTCACCCGTGTCACCACGGCCGGCTCGCCGAGCCGGAGGCGGAGCGCGAGTCCGTCCGCACCGAGTGCGCCGGGCTCGAGCGACACCAGTGTGGTCGGCATCACCGCGCCCGGGAACGACCCGCCGCCCACGGCGGACTCGCCGTCCCTGAGCTCGGGCTTGAGCTCGCTGGGACACTCGGCGCGGAGCCGCTCCGCTCGGGCGGCCAGATCGTCCGCGGTGGCGGTGAGCATGGCCAGGACCGGAATCTCCGCCACGGCGACGGCGGGATCGCGATAGAGCGCGAGCGTGGCTTCGAGCGCCGCCAACGTCATCTTGTCGGCGCGGAGCGCGCGCGCGAGCGGATTCGCGCGACAGCGGGCCACCAGCTCGCGGCGTCCGGTGAGACAGCCGGCCTGCGGGCCGCCGAGCAGTTTGTCGCCGCTGAAGATGACGAGGTCGGCGCCGGCCGCGACCGCTTCGGGGACGCGCGGCTCACCGGTCAGGCCCCAGCGGGCGAGATCGAGCAGCAAGCCGCTGCCCACGTCGTAGAGCCAGGGCACCCCGGCTTCACGCGCGAGCGACGCGATGTCACCCGGGGAGGGTGTAGCCACGAAGCCGCGCTGCTCGAAGTTGGAGCGGTGGACCGTGAGGATGGCGCCGGTTTCCGACGAAAGCGCCTTCCGATAGTCGTCGAGGTGCGTCCGATTGGTGGTGCCGACCTCGCGGAGACGGGCGCCGCTCTTCTCCAGGATCTCCGGGATCCGGAACGAGCCGCCGATCTCGATCAGCTCGCCCCGCGAGATGAGCACGTCCCGGCCCGAGGCCAGCGCGTTGAGCGCCAGCACTAGCGCGCCCGCCGCGTTGTTCACCGCCAGCCCGTCTTCCGCGCCGCTCAGCTCCGCCAGCAACGCTCGGCAGTGATCGGCTCGACTGCCGCGGACCCCCGCGTGGAGATCGAACTCGAGCGTGCTGTAGCCTCCCGCCGCCGCGGCCAGTGCTTCCAGCGCGGCGTGCGCCAACGGGGCTCGACCGAGGTTGGTGTGCAGCACCACGCCGGTCGCGTTGAGCACGGGGCGGAGCGAGCGGCCGGTTCTGAGGACCAGGCGCTCGCGCACGTCGTCGGTCCAGTCGTCGGGTGCCCCCGCGCGGCGGCGGCGCGCGGCGTCCAGTGCGTCACGCACGGCGGACACGACGGCGCTCCGCGGCGCCGCCTCGAGCAACGCGGCGATCCCCGGCTCGCGGAG
>DATHMJ010000261.1:0-19257 GCA_035487215.1 Gemmatimonadales bacterium | reverse complement strand
GCCTATCGTTGCAAGACGAAAGCCAGTACTCCATCTGGCGACTTCCCGGGACGATCCCGCCTCCTCCGCCCGCGGGGTGGGTGAGCATGCACCCACCCGATCTGCACCGGGCGATCCAGAAGCTCGTCGCGGCTTTGCCCGGCACGGCTTTGCGCTTGGGTGCAATCCCGCCCACCACGCTGGGTGAGGCCCGGGAGCGTCTCAGAGGGCGACCGTGATCCGGTTCTCGACCTGGGCCACCCCGGGCGCCGACCAGGCCACCCGCTCCGCCTCCTGCCGCTCCGCCCACGACCGCACCGCCCCCTTCAAGATGACCTTGGCGCCCTGCACCTCCACCGTGATGCGCTCGGCGTCGGTCTCCGCGTCGCGGATCAGGGCCTGCTCGATCTTCTGCTTCAGCTCGCCCGGTGTGACGCGCGGCTTCACCACGAGGTAGTTGCTCACACCCTTGACGCCCAGGATGCGCCGCACCACGCGCTCGGCGTCCTCCTTCTGGTACTTCCACTCGACTTCGCCCTCCAGCGTCACCCAGCCCTTCGACACCGTGACCTCCACCTTCTCCTGCCGTAGGGCGGCATCGGACTGCAGGGCTCGCACCACCTCCGCGGCGATATCCGAGTCGATCCGCTGCTGGTCGCCGGGCAACCGCACCTCGATGTCGTTGGCGACCGCCTTCACACCCTTCACCCGGTGGGCCGCCTCGTCCGCCGACCACTTCTTCATGTATGAGTCGACCCAGCCGGTGAGAGCGACCACCCCGTCCTTCACGACCACCCCGATCTCGTTGGGCCTCACCCGGGCGTCCCATCGAAGCTCGGCGAGGACGTCGCGCTGGATCTCCTCGTCGGTTCTGGTCTGAGTGGCGGTCATGGTTGCCATGGCGGCTCTCCTTTCTCGCTACATATCGGTCAGCGCCCGTTCTCGACGGTGTCCTGCGGTCGACGCGGCGAGCAAGACCGACGCCAGCGTGTAGGGGCGGTGGCTTTCCGAGAGGTCGAGCGCCGGATCGCGTCGGCCGCGCCGCCGGACCTCGACGAGCCGGGTGAATCCCCATCCGTCTGTGTGGGTGAGGCGGGTGGCCGGACCCCGGGAGACACGCGGGCGACGGGTGCGGTCGCACCCGCGGCCAATCCCGCGGAATCCGGGGCCGGCCGCGCCCTCCGGCAGTACCGCCCCCTCGATCGCTTGGGTGTGAGGTCACCCGATCTCCCCCGCGTCCCCCACTCCGACCTTCGGCGAATCTGCCACTCGGGGAGCCCATCGCCACGACGAGGCGCGTGGCGTCGTTCTTGCCTGAGGCCCACCACATGGCGGAGGCCGATCGGGGACCGAAGCGTGAGCAAGGCACGTCGTCGACCGCGCCGGCTGGCCGGGCCCCGGGCATCCTGAAGCCCGGCATCAGCGAGCCCGGGTTCACCCTCAACTCCACACCCGACCAGACCGTCGCCCTTTCCGACTTCGGCGGGCAGCCGGTGATCCTCGCGTTCTATCCGGCCGACTGGAGTCCGGTCTGCGGCGACCAGCCGCCTGCATTTCCCCCTCCTGGCCGACTTCGAGCCCAAGGGAGCGGTCGCCCGGAGCTACGGAGCGTACCGCGCGCGCGAAGGCGTCGCGGGCACTCTTCGTGCTCGACGGCGAAGCGACCATCGTGTGGAGCTACCTGTCGCCGATCGGAGTGAACCCGGGCGCCGACGGCATCCTCGAGGCGCTCGAGTCGCTTCCGACCAGGTCGCGGCGCGCCTGAATCGAAGGAGGCAGCGATGGTCATCGGACCGCACGTCGGCCAGTCCCGCGTTGCCCGCCTCATCCTGCCGATCAGCCTGCACGACCACGTCCAGGGGGCGGTGGATGCGCCGGTCACGCTCGTCGAATACGGGGACTACGAGTGCCCCTTCTGTGGACGGGCCCATCCGATCATCAAGACCGTGCAGCATCGTCTCGGCCGGCGGCTGCGCTTCGTCTACCGGCATTTCCCGCTCGCCGAGATGCATCCTCGCGCCTTCCGCGCCGCGGAGGCCGCGGAAGCCGCGGGGGCCCGGCGGAAGTTCTGGCCTATGCACGACATGCAGTTCGAGCGCCAGCAGGCGCTCGAGGACACCGATCTGCTGAGTTATGCCGAGTACCTGAGGCTCGATCTGCCGCGATTCGTCGCCGACCTGGCCGACGGCACCTACGAGATGAAGGTGCGGAGCGATTTCATGAGCGGGGTCCGTAGCGGCGTGAACGGCACCCCGACGTTCTTCATCAACGGCGTCCGGCACGACGGTCCATGGGACGCCGACACCTTGACCGAGGCCTGCCTGGCGACCTTGGCCGCCCATGTCTGAAGCGCGTCCTAGACGCTAGAACTCGATTCGAGCGCCCACCTCCAGGACCTGGTCGGGCGGGACCTGGAAGAAATCGGTGGCCGAGCTCGCGTTCCACGACATGAGCGCGAACAGGCGCTTCCGCCAGCGCGGCATCGGCGCCGACCCCACCGGCAGAAGCGACGCGCGCCCGAGGAAGAACGTGGTCTCTTCGGGCGCCGCGCTCATGCCTCGATCGCAGCAGCGCGCGACCACCCACTGGACGTCGGGCCGCTCCAGGAACCCGTAGTGGGCCCGGACGCGCCAGAATCCGAAGCCCAGGGGCTCGCTCTCCATCCGCCGGGCCTCCTCGACCTCCGGAACCTCCTCCGTCACGATGGACACCAGGATGACCTCCTCGTGCAGGACCTTGTTGTGCCGGAAATGACGCACCAGGCTCAAGGGTGCCCCCTGCAGGGTCGGCGTCAGGAAGACGGCGGTGCCCGGCACACGGGGCGGCTTCTGCTCCTCCGCCGTCCTGAGGAAGACGTCGAGCGGCATCGAGAGGCGCGACAGGGTGCTCATCACGAGATCGCTGCCGCGGTGCCACGTGGTCATCACGAGGACGATGGCTCCCGCGACGACCAGGGGCACCCACGCGCCGGCCGCGATCTTTCCGACGTTCGCCGCGAGGAACGCGAGATCCACCGCCAGGAACACGACGGTGAGGGCGCCCGCCGACCATCCGGACCAGCGCCAGCGGTAGCGGGCGATCGCGTAGAAGAGCACGGTGGTGGTGGCCATGGTGCCGGTGACCGCGACGCCGTAAGCCCCGCCGAGGGCGGCCGACGAGCGAAAGCCGATGACGAGGAGGAGACAGCCCACCATCAGGGCGGTGTTGACCGCAGGGAGATAGACCTGCCCGGCTTCGAAGCGGGACGTATGGATGATGGACATGCGTGGGATGTACCGGAGGCTGATGCCTTGCTGGGTGAGCGAGAAGACCCCCGAGATCAGCGCCTGCGAGGCCACCACCGTCGCGGCCGTCGCGATCCCGACCAGGGGGTAGAGCATCGCGCGAGGGGCGAGCAGGTAGAACGGGCTTGCGATCGCCTCCGGCTGCCCGAGCACGAGCGCCCCCTGGCCGAAGTAGTTGAGCAGCAGGGCGGGAAAGACCAGCGCGAACCAGGCGAGCCGGATGGGCCGGCGGCCGAAATGCCCCAGGTCCGCGTACAACGCCTCCGCCCCGGTGACGGTCAGGACCACCCCGCCCAGCACCAGGAACGCCGACCAGCCGTGGTCCCAGAAGAGCCGGGCGCCGGGCCACGGGGCCAGCGCCAGGAGAATCGCCGGCCGGCGGACGATCTCGACGGTCCCGAGCGCGCCGATGGTCGCAAACCAGATCAGCATGACGGGGCCGAAGACGCCGCCGACCCGCGCGGTGCCGTAGTGCTGGAACCGGAAGAGGAGGAATAGCACCAGCAGCGCCGTGGGCAGCACGTAGGGTGCGAAACCCGGGGCGGCGATCTCGAGGCCCTCGGCGGCGCTCAGGACCGAGATGGCGGGGGTGATGATGCCGTCACCGTAGAGGAGCGCCGCGCCGAAGAGGCCGAGGCCGACGAAGACGCGCCGGGTCCCGATGCGGGGCACCATAGCGAGCAGCGCCATGATCCCGCCCTCCCCCCGGTTGTCGAGGCGGATGACGACGGTGAGGTACTTGACGCTAACGATCAGGATCAGCGACCAGGTGATCAGGGACAGGACGCCGTGGATGGTCTCTTCCGTCGGCGGCAGACCGTAGGCCGGCTTGAAGCACTCGCGAAAGGCGTAGAGCGGGCTCGTCCCGATGTCGCCGTAGACGACGCCGAGCGCGGTCAGCGCGAGGGCCGCGAGCCGCCGTCCGCCCGGTGGCGGCGCCCCCCGAGCGCGGGGCTCCCGCCGGCGTCGACCACCGGCCATCACGGCGTGGCGATCACGAATCAGCCCATGACCTTCTCGAGCCGCCGTGCGATCTCGTGCTTGGGCTGCACCCCCACGAGACGATCGACCTCGCGACCCCCCCTGAGCACGAGCAGGGTCGGGATGCTGCGCAGGTCGAACCGCGCCGCCGTCCGCGGATTGTCGTCGACGTTGAGCTTCACCACGCGCACGCGCCCCGCCATCTCGGTGGCCAGCTCGTCGATCACCGGCGCGATCATCCGGCACGGCCCGCACCACGGGGCCCACGCGTCCATTAGCACTGGCAGCGGCGAGGCCTCGACGTCCGAGGCGAAGGTGGCGTCGGTCACGACAATCGGGGCTCCGCCGCCCGTGGGCGCGGCGGCCAGCGGAAGCGGTGCCTTGCACCGGCCGCAGACGGGCTCCAGGCCGCGCGCGACCTTGTCCGGTGGGAACCGGTTGGTCGCGCCACAGGCCGGGCAGCGGATCATCAGGGGGTCAGCCATCGGTGTTCTCTCTTCCGACCTTCTCGGCGCAGCCCCACTCCACCAGCTTCTGGCGCAGGTACTGGCTCGCATGCTCGAGCGTGCGCCCGACCTCCGCCTCGGAGGTGCCGAGGGTCCGCGCGATCTCGGCGACCTGGAGCCCGTCGACGTGCCGGAGCCGGACGGCTCGTCGCCAGACCACCGGCATCCCGGCCAGCGCGGCGTCCACGCACCACCGGAGCTCGCGGAATTCGGCCTCCTCCTCCGGGGTCGCCACGCTCATGTCGGCGATGACATCCTCGAGCTTCAGGTCCTCGTCCGGCTCGTAGAAGTCGAGGATCTCGTCTCCGAGCGTGGAGACCTGCTCGGTCGGTGGCGTCTCCGGCACGTCCTCCTCGATGCGGCTCGGGGTGCGATCGCGCCAGCGCTTCTGGCGCTCCATCTGGTTGGCCAGCTGATCCCGGGCGAGCCCGATGAGCCAGCTCCGCGCCTTTCCCGCCGGCGGGATCTTGACGAACTCGCGGTACGCCCGGAGCACGACCGCGTCGACGACTTCTTCCGGCTGGAGCTCGCCCGGCCGTAGGTCGCCCACCGCCTCGGCGTAGGCGAGCCGATGCCCGACGAAGTGATAGAGATCGTCCAGATGCCGGCCGATCAGCGAGAAGAACATCGCCCGGCTCCGCCGTCCAACGGCTATCGCGTTTCTCGGGTCGAGGTTTGCCACCGGTGCGCTCCTCCCCTCAGCCTTCTAGATTCGCCATCGGCCCGCTCCTCCAGTCGATTGGCATTCGCCGTGCAGCGTGCGTGCAAGGGCGACGCCAGCCCGGACGCGGGACATCTTCCCGCTGATCCGGGCCGCTGATCCGGGGGTTTCGTCGGGCGCGACCGCCGGCGTTGGGTGAAGACACACCCGAGGAGGCGGGGGCGCGGGCCCCGGTGGGGATCACGATGCGCTTGAGCCTTGCACCGTTGGCGGTGGGTGAAATGTCACCCGCCCGGACGGGTGCGGGCCACGAGGAAGAACGCGGCTCTCGTCATGGAGGCACTCCTCGAGCAGTGGCGCTACGCCGCCATCTTCCTGATGGTCATCCTGGGCAACATGGGCCTGCCCGTCCCCGAGGAGACCGTGCTCACGCTGGGGGGCTATCTCGCTTCTCGCGGGGTCACTCGCCTGCACTGGGTGGTGGTCATCGGGGTGATCAGCGCCGTGATCGGCGACAACATTGGCTACTGGCTGGGCCGTCGCTACGGCCGCGCGGCCATCGAGCGCTACGACCGCTGGGTCTTCGTGTCCCCTGAGCGGCTCCGCACGATCTCGGCCTTCGTGGGGCGCTACGGAGCGCTGGCGGTCTTCGTGGCCCGCTTCGTCCCGGGCCTCCGGTTCCTGGCCGGCCCGCTGGCGGGCGCCATGGGGATGCCTCCGATCACCTTCACGCTCGCGAACGCGCTCGGCGCGCTGGCCTATGTTCCCTGCGCGGTCGGTCTCGGCTACGCGGTGGGCTACAGCGTGGGCGACGTGATCCAGGGTCTGATGGGCAGAGTCGAGCGTTTCGCGATCGCGGCGATCGCCCTGCTGACCCTCGTCTTCTCGGCCCGCCGGATCCTCCGGACCCGAGCGACCGCGACGCGGGAAATGGCCCCGCCGTCCTGAGCCTCACAAGCGACGCCACCGTCAGGCGCTAATCGGAGCTCCGATCGGCAGCGACGGCCGCGGCGTGATCCTTCCCGAGAACTGGCCCGGATCGAGCCCATGACGCTTCAGCAGCTTGCCGAGATCACGCCGCTCCTTGCCGGCGGCGCGGGCTGCCCGGCTCACGTTGCCACGGTGCTCGGTCATGATCCGGATGAGGTACTGGCGCTCGAACACCTCGAGGATCCGCCGCTTCTGCGCCTTGAACGTGCGCGGCGTCTCCGTGGTACCAGCCGCCGCGCCGCCGGTCATGCCGGGGAGCCCCAGGTCCGCCGCCCCGATGCCCCCGTCCTCGGTCACCGGGAGCGCCCGCACGATCGCGCTCTCCAGCTCACGCACGTTGCCGGGCCAGTCCCAGGCCAGGAGGGCCTCCACCGCCCCCGGCGAGAGGTCCGGCGCCGGGCTGGAGCTCGCCCCATACTTCCCCAGGAAGTGATACGCGAGCGGCAGGATGTCCTCGCGCCGGTCGCGCAGCGGAGGCAGGGTCACCAAGAATACGCAGAGCCGGTAGTAGAGGTCGGCCCGGAACGCCCCACCGTCGACCATGCGCTCGAGCCGCGCGTTCGTGGCGGCGAGGAACCGCACGTCCACCCGGTGCTCGGTGGTCGAGCCGAGCGGCCGGAACGTGCGGTCCTGGAGGGCCCGCAGAAGCGCGACCTGGCCGCGCGGGGTGAGGGTGTCCGCTTCGTCGAGGAACAGAGTGCCCCCCGCGGCCTGCGCCATCAGCCCCTGGCGTCGGGCGTGTGCGTCCGTGAATGCGCCCCGCTCGTGGCCGAACAGCTCGCTCTCGAACAGCGTATCGAGCAACGAGCCGCAGTTCACCGCCACGAACGGCGACACGGCCCGCCGGCTCATGCGGTGGATTGCCCGCGCCACCAGCTCCTTGCCGGTGCCGGTCTCTCCGCTGATCAATACCGCGCCGTCCGACTGGGCCACCTTCGGCAATCTCGTCAGCACCTCGCGAAACGCGGGGGCCCGCCCGATCAACTCCTCGTCCATGACGTCGTCCTGCACCCGCTCTCCTGCCGTCAGCGTTTCGGCCATCGCTTCCTCCATGGCGCGTCGTGTGCAGATTGCTATGCGAGAGTGCTCACGCTACGGCCGGCGATGGCGCCTGGCTAGCTATACGTTGGTATAGTTCGAGCGGCGAGGAGGGCGAGAAATCGACAGAGGACGGACGAGCGGCAGACCAGAACGTTACCGAATTACCGGGATTCACCGCCCCAGCGCGGCCATCAGCCCGCGTCGCACGAAGGTCACCGCGATGGCCGCGAGGACGAGGCTCAGGATCTTGGTGATGGCCCGGCAGCCCGCGTCCCCCAGCACCCGCCCGATCAGCGCCGCCCAGACGCTGACGAGGTTCAGCCCGAAGCCGACCACCGTCATCAGGTACCCGTGGGTGCGGGCCAGCGTGAGCAGCGTCGTCAGCACCGCCGGGCCTACGATCATGGGATGCCGAGCGGGACCACCCCGGGATCGCGATCAGCGCAGGCGGACCAACTCGATCGTGCCGAGCAGCATCTCGTTGTCGAACGGCTTCTGGAGGAACGCCACCGCCCCGGCTTGCATCGCGCGGACGCGCGCCCCCTCGTCGGCGTGGGCGCTCAGGACGATGATGGGGACCCGATGGCCGTCGCGGCTCAGCCGGTGCTGGAGCTCGAGACCGCCCATGCCCGGCATGCGCAAGTCCAGGATCAGGCACACCGTGCTGGCCGGTCTCCCCGATTTCAGAAATTCCTCCGCGGAGTCGAAGCCGGCCACGCTGAATCCGACCGAGCGCAGCAGCGCACCGATCGCCTCGCGAATCGAGCGGTCGTCGTCGATCACGGACACCGAGTGCCCGTTGCTCATGACGCCAGAGCGTGACGCAAACGTCACGAGACGTCTAGCTATACCTTGGTATGATGTCACTACTGCCGAGAGATAGGGAGCCTCAGCCGCTCGGAAGTTCGGATCAGGTCCGCCAGAGATTCGGCGCGCATTTTTTTCATCATCCGGGCCCGCTGAACCTTCACCGTGATCTCCGTGATTCCCAGAGCGGCCGCGATCTGCTTGTTCAATCGGCCGTCGACCACCCCGGCCATGACTTCGCGCTCCCGGGGGCTCAGGGACTCGTACCGCTGGCGCAACGCGTCCCGCTCGGCCCGCTCGGTCCGCTCCGTCCGGTCCCGCGCGATCGCCTCGTGGATGGCGTCGAGCAGCTGCTGGTCCCGGAACGGCTTGGTCAGGAACTCCACCGCACCCGCCTTCATGGCCTGCACCGACATGGGCACATCACCGTGGCCGGTCAGGAAGATGATCGGGATCGGCGCGCCCGACTTCATGAGGTCGCGCTGCAGGTCCAGGCCGCTCAGGCCGGGCAGGCGGACGTCGAGCACGACGCAGGCCGGCGCATCCTGCCGGAGATGGCCCACGAACTCATGGGCGGAGCGGAAGGTCTGCGCACGCAGGCCAACCGCCCGGAGCAGGCTGCTGAGGGCCTCGCACACCGCGGGGTCGTCGTCCACGACGAAGACGATCGGCTCTCCATGGTCGGCGGTCATTGCCCGTCACGCCCCGCCCGCGAGACCGATCGCTCCCACCCTGGCCGCGCGGCCACGCGGCCAACTCGCCGGATTCCATCTGATGCGGACGCGCCCGTCGTGCGCGCACGCTCGAGTTCCGACTCTGCCATGTGTCTCGATTGCTGCCCGCGGGTGATGGTCCACGCCGCGTGGCCGCGACCTCCTCCGTGGTGGGGAGTCTAGTCGGCCCCCCTGAGCGGGGATAGTAGAATGATGCAATTTGTGCCGCCGCTCAGCAAGTATTCGACATATACCAAGGTATACGTGGACACCTCGGGCGCCACGCGCTACCCTTTCCCCGCGGTGGTGGTGACGTGAGCACGACCGCGGCCCCCGTGCTGTCTTCCCCGTCGGCATCCACTCTTCGGATGACGTGAGGCGCGACGATGGGTGGTCCCACCGGAGAGATCAACCGCCTCGAAGGCTGCGTCAATGATCTGACTCGCGTCCTGGCCCTTCCCGCCGCCTGGGTTGGTCGCGACGCCTCCCGCGTCGTGAAAGTCCTCCTCGATACGCTGTTCTCGATGCTGCGACTGGAGTTCGCCTACGCACGGATGGGCGAAGTCGATGGCGAACCGCCTCTCGAGATCGTGCGCGCCGGGGCGTCAGGGGGCGCGGTCGCCGGGCCTCGGGCCGTCGGGTCGGCGCTTGCCGGCTGCTTGGAATGGCGGGGGACAGACCACGCTGGCGCGCGCATGCCCAACCCGGTCGGGGACGGCGAGGTGTCGATCGTGCGTCTCGGGCTGGGAATCGAGGGCGAGGCTTGCGTGCTGGTCGCAGGGTCCCGACGCGACGATTTCCCCTCGAACACGGAGGTGCTCCTCTTGCGGGTGGCCGCCAACCAGGCTGAAATGGGCCTGCGCGCAGCTCGGCTCCTGGGCGAGCACCGGCGGGAGCGCTACCTCGTCGACGAGGACCGCCGGGCGCTCGCCGCGCTGGTCGAGCACAGCTCCGACTTCATCGCCATCGCGACTCTCGAGGGCCGGGTCTTCTTCCTCAACCCGGCGGGGCAGCGCCTGGTCGGGATCCGGGCGGAAGAGCAGGTGCGCGCCACCCGGATCTCTGACTACATCACCAAGGACGATCGCGAGTGGTTCGAGGCGAGCGTCATGCCGACGGTGCTGAGAGAGGGAAGCTGGCAAGGGGAGGCGCGATTCCGGCACTTTCACAGCGGAGCGGCGATCCCGGTGCTGCAAGACATCTTCATCATCAAGAATCAGAGCCGGGATCGTCCCCTCTCGGTCGCCACGATCGGCCGCGACATCACGGATCGCATTCGGGCCGAGCAGAGCGTCCGGGAGAGTGAGCGCCGGCTTCGGCTGCAGGCCGAAGCGATCCCTCATCAGATATGGACGAGCCTCCCGGACGGCACCGTGGACTACTGCAACCGCTCCTTCATCGACTACACCGGGCTCACCGTGGAGGCGGTGCAACGATTCGGCTTGACCGCGGTCGTGCATCCCGGCGATGTCGAACGCGTCACGAGCGCGTGGAAGGAGGCGAGGGCCCGGCTGGCCCCGTACGAGGTAGAGAAGCGCCTGCGCGGAGTCGACGGTCGGTACCGACGCTTCCTGTCGCGCGCGGTTCCCGTGTGCGACGAACAAGGCCGGCTGCTCCACTGGATCGGGACGTACACGGACGTCGAGGATCGCAAGCAGGCGGAGGACGCCCTGCGCGACGCGCAGGCCGCGCTCGGACACGTCTCGCGCTTGACCACGATGGGGGAGCTGGCGGCGACTCTGGCCCACGAGCTGAACCAGCCCCTGACCGCGGTCGTCGCCAACGGCGGCGCGTGCCTGCGCTGGCTGGATCGCGCCCAGCCGGATATCGGGGAGGCGATGGGCGCGGTCCGGCGGATGATCCGCGACGCGAATCGGGCCGCCGACGTGGTCGGGCACGCGCGGGCGCTGGTGAACAGGCCGACCGGAGAGAAAACCGGGCTCGACCTCGACGAAGTGATCCGCGAGATCATCACCCTGACCCAGGGCGAGCTCCTGCGGCATCGCGTAGTGCTCCGCGAGGTGCTGGACCGGAATGTGCCGCCGGTGCTCGGTGACCGGATCCAGCTCCAGCAGGTGCTACTCAACCTGGTCATGAACGCGATCGAGGCGATGGCCGACATCGAGGAGTGCCGGGAGCTCACGATCCGATCGGCGCCCAAGGAGTTCGACGGAGGCCCCGGTGCCCTGGTGGCCGTCCACGACACGGGAGCGGGGATCGCGCCGGAAAATCTCGACCGGCTCTTCGACGCGTTCTACACCACGAAGGCCGACGGTCTCGGGCTGGGACTGTCGATCAGCCGGACCATCATCGAGGGGCACGGCGGCCGCCTGTGGGCGACGACCAATGCCGGCCCGGGAACGACCTTCCAGTTCGCCCTCCCCGCCTCGGGCAGGAAGCCGTCTTGAGCGTCTAGGAGGCCGCCGCGCCGACGACGGTGGGGGTGAGGGCATGCCTCAGGACCTCGTCCGCGTCGTCGACCAGGGCGAATGCGAGCTGGCGCCGCAGCTCCTCCGGCACGTCGTCGAGGTCGCGCTCGTTCCTCCGGGGTAGGATCACCGTGCGGATGCCGGCCCGGTGGGCGGCCAGGACCTTCTCCTTGATCCCGCCGACGGGTAGTACCTTGCCCCGCAGTGTGATCTCGCCGGTCATCGCCACGTCGCTGCGCACCGGCCGGCGAGTGGCGAGCGAGGCCAGGGCGGTCACGATGGTCACCCCGGCGGAGGGCCCGTCCTTGGGAATGGCGCCGGCGGGCACGTGCACGTGGATGGTCTTGCCCTCGAACAGCTCCGGATCGATGTCGAGTGCGGACGCGTTCGACCAGACATAGGACACCGCGGCCTGCGCGCTCTCGCGCATGACGTCGCCGAGCATGCCGGTGAGCACGAGCCGCTCCTCGTTGCTCGGCATCATGGTGACCTCAACGAATAGCACGTCGCCGCCCACCGGCGTCCAGGCGAGCCCGGTGGCCACCCCGGGCCGCGTGGTCCGCTCGGCCACCTCGTCGACGAAGCGCGGGCGGCCGAGGTACTCGCTGACCCGGTCGGAAGTGATCCGGACCGGCTCGCGCTGGCCCTCGGCGATGCGCCGGGCGACTTTTCGCATCACCGCCGCGATCTCCCGGTCGAGGTTTCGCACCCCGGCCTCCCGGGTGTAGCCCCGCACGATCTGACGGATCGCTTCCCGGTCGAAGGCCAGCTCCTCCGGCGACAAGCCGTGCGCGGCGAGCTGCTTCGGGATCAGGAACGCGGTAGCTATCCCGATCTTCTCCTCGTCGGTGTAGCCCGACAGGGTCAGGATCTCCAGCCGGTCGCGCAGGGCGCTGGGGATGGTCTCCAGGGTGTTGGCGGTCGCGATGAAGAAGACCTGTGAGAGGTCGAACGACACGCCGAGGTAGTTGTCCACGAAGGTGTGGTTCTGAGCCGGATCGAGCACCTCCAGGAGTGCGGACGAGGGGTCGCCCCGCCAGTCGGAGCCGATCTTGTCGATCTCGTCCAGCATGAAGACCGGATCGCGCGTCTCCGCGCGCCTGAGCCCCTGGATGATCCGGCCGGGCAGGGCGCCGATGTAGGTGCGTCGGTGACCCCGGATCTCCGCCTCGTCTCGCACCCCGCCGAGCGACATGCGCGCGAAGCGGCGGCCCAGCGCTCGGGCGATGGACTGGCCGAGGCTGGTCTTGCCGACGCCGGGGGGCCCGACGAAGCAAAGGATGGGCTCGCGCGCCGGATCGGCGGCTGGCCCCGGCCCCGCATCCCCGGGCGCCTTCGCCGGCGCGGCCCGCTCCTGCCGGAGCTTCTTGACCGCCAGATATTCGAGAATGCGATCCTTGATCTTCTCCAGGTCGTAGTGATCCTGGTTCAGCACCTCCCGGGCTCGCTGGATGTCGATGGGGCCGCCCGCGAGCTTGCTCCACGGCAGGCTCGCCAGCCACTCGAGGTAGGTCGCGACCATCGCGTGCTCGGGCGAGGAGGGTGACAGGCCCGCCAGCCGGGTCAGCTCCCGCGCCGCCTCGCGCCTGGCCTCCTCCGGCAGCCCGGCCTCCTCGATCCGGCGGCGAAGGTCGGCCGCGCCGCCGTCACTGGCTCCCTCTTCGCCCAGCTCCTTCTGGATGGAGCGGAGCTGCTCGCGAAGGTAGAAGTCGCGCTGATTCTTGGAGAGCCGCTCCTCGGTGTCGGTGGTGATCTTCCGCCCCAGCTCGCGCACGGCCAGCTCGCGCTGGAGCACGTCCACCAGGCGCCGGAGTTTGGCCGGGAGTGGCTCCAGCTCGAGCAGCTCTTGCCGGACGGCCACGTCGAGCGGAATCACCGTGGCGATGAAGTAGGCGACGTGGCGAGGATCGACGATGCTCTCCGCCGTGGTGGCCAGCTCTTCCGACCGGTCGGGCGAGGCGCTCACCAGACGGCGAAAGATGTCGAGCAGGGCCACGCGCAGCGCGCTCGCCCCGGTGTCGCTGGCCGCGTCCTCCTTGGCCACCTCGATCCGCGCCACCAGGTAGGGCTCGGTTCCCACCCAGCCCACGATGCGGATGCGCTCGAGACCCTGGATCATCAGACGCACCGTGCCGTCGGGCGCCCGGGCGAGCTGGTGGATCACTCCGACGGTGCCGACTCCGTAGAGGTCGTCGGGGCCCGCCATCTCCGGCTTGGGATCGCGCTGGGCCACCAGGGCCAGCAAGCGGTTGCTCCGCATCACGTCGTCCACCAGCCGGAGGGAGCGAGCCTGACCCACCGCCAGCGGGACCGCGGTGAGCGGGAACAGCACGAGCTCCCGGAGCGGGAGGACCGGGACCGCGTCGGGGATCGTAAAGTCGCCGGCGGGCTCGTCCGCCATCAGGGTCTCCTCTGCTTCGGCAGGGAGATGCGGAGTAGCCCGCGGTCGTAGTGGGCCTCGATGCGCTCGCCGTCCACTGGTGCCGGCAGTCGCACCTCGAGGCGGAAGGGCCCCTGGCGGACGCCGGCCGTGTGGTAGAGACCGCCGGCGCCACGGGGGGGCAGCCACCGGCGCCCCTCGACTACCAGCGCGTCCTCGAAGAGCTGCACCTCGTAGTCGTCCTCGTCCAGGCCAGCCAGGTCCACGGTGACCTCGATCGAGGTCTCGGACTCGTAGCTGTCGACGTCGGGCCGCCACCGGCCCTCCACCAGCAGCCGGGGGGCGAGCCAGTCCCCGGAGGCGGGCCACCCGGGCCCGACCTGGACCACGGCGGTGTAACGGTAGCGCGAGTGTCGGTAGCGCATGGGCTCGACCGGCGCGACGCGGCCGGTCATCCGCGGCTCAACCGCGCCCCGCCCCGTCCACGCCGGCCTGGTGGCCGTCCAGCCCCACCAGGTGCTCGCCGATGAACCAGACCTGCATCTCACCGGTGCGGATCAGGTCGCTCACCAGCAGGTCGTTGGTCCCGTCGTCACCCGCCTCGGCGGCCGTGCGCGCCATCGCGCGCGCCTCCTTGAGCACGATCTCGTGGGCCTGCAGCAACCGGGTGATCTGCGTCCGCGCGTCCTCGCGGCCGCGGTTGGGCCGCGGGATCAGGGTCATCTCGGCCACGTCGTGGGCCATCGCGATGCTCACCCCACCGAGGGACTGGATGCGCTCCGCGATCTCGTCCACCAGCTCGCTCTGCTCGTTAAAGTGCTTGTCGTACAGCAGGTGGAGCTGGTAGAAGGTGGGGCCGCCGATCTGCCAGTGGTGCTTCTTGTACAGATCGCGCAGGGTCATGGTGTCGGCTAGGACCTGGTTGAGGTTCTCCACGCTGGCCGCGCAGACCGTGGCGTCGAGGGCGATCGGCAGGGGTCCGATCGTGCCGAAGTGCTGGATCTCCACGGCCCGCGGGCTCCGCGCCGGGCGCGCTCGCTCTGCGATCGCTACCGCTTCGTGTCGGTGCTTCTGGGCCATCACGGCTCCTTTCGCCCCCGAAGGGGCATCGACTTCAGAGTGGAACGGGATACGCAAGAGCGACGCCAGCGTCCCGGATTGCGGCACGGCCGGGTGCGCACCCACCCCCGGATCGGGGCTCGCGACGAGGGAAGCGCGGGGATCGCCAGCATCGGCGCGGCGTTGGCTCAGGGCGCGATCGCACCCGCGCCCTCCGGCGGGTGGGCGCCGCGACATCCCGGCGGGGGGCCGTGAGGCCACGAGACCCGCGTCCGCGCGGAGCCCCGCGCCGGAGCGGGTGGTCGCGCACCCACCCCGGGCCCGGGCACGAGCCGCTCGGCGCTTACGCGCTCCGCCCCCTCCCATCGTCTGCCTCCCCTGCCTCCCGGGGGTCCACCGCCTGCCTCACGAGGATCTCGAGCGGTCGTCGGACCTCGACGAGGTCGAGGGAGCGGTGGGGGAACGGAATCTGCACGCCCGCCGCGTCGAAGGCCTTCTTGAGACGGCGCCGGTACTCCCGGCCGACCGCCCACTGCTCGATGGGCAGCGTCTTCAGGCGCGCCTTGATCGTGACCGCGGATTCCCGGAAGTCGTCGACGCCGAAGATCTCGATCGGCTCGAGGATCATCGATCCGTAGGCCGAGTCCGCCCGCATCTCGTCCGCGACGCGGCGCATGATCTCGACGACCCGATCGGTGTCCTCCTGGTAAGGGACGCCCACGTCCAGCACGTACGCCGACCACTCCATCGTCATGTTCGCGAGCGTGGTGACGGTGCCGTGGGGGAACACGTGCACGACCCCGGAGAGATCGCGCAGGACGATGGTGCGGAAGGTAATCGTCTCCACGAGCCCTCCCGTCCCGTTCACCACCGCCACGTCGCCGACCCGGACCTGATTCTCCAGAACCAGGAAGAAGCCGCTGATCACGTCGCGGACGAGATTCTGGGCGCCGAAGCCGACGGCCAGCCCCGCGATCCCCGCCCCGGCCACGATCGGAGTCACATCGAACCCGAGCTGGGAGAGGCAGATCACCGTCACCATGGCCCAGATCAGGACGAGGACCAGCGTCCTGAGCATGCCGGTCAGCGTCGTGATCCGCTTGCGGGTGGCCCCGGGCACGACCTCCGCCCGCTCGCCCGCCGCGATGAACACCGCCTCCAGGCGGCGGATCCCGGCCCGGAGGAAGCGCACGCCGACGCAGCCGGCGACGAGCACGAGGGTGATACGCAGGACCGCCTGGCCGGTGGCCACCGCCACCCCGACCAGTTCGGACCGGACATTCGCGTTGAGCCACTCGATCGCTCAGATCTCCTTCAGATATTCGTGCACGAAGGCCACGACCATCGCCCCTTCGCCGACCGCCGAGGCCACGCGCTTGATCGAGCCTGCGCGCACGTCGCCCGCCGCGAAGACGCCCGGGCGGCTCGTCTCCAGCAGGAAGGGCGGCCGCCGGGCCGGCCAGCGCGGCGACTGCGCCATCGACGTCCCGGTTCGGATGAAATCGTCGGAATCCTTCTCGATCTCCGGGGGCAGCCAGTCGGTCCGCGGCACCGCCCCGATGAAGCTGAACAGCGCGGCGGTCCGGAGCGTCCGCACCTCTCCGGTCCGGCGGTTCACGACCTCCACCGAGTGGAGGTGGCCGTCGCCGGCCATGCGGCGAACCTCGTGGTCGAGCAGCACCTCCACGTTCGAAGCCTGCTCGATCCGACGGGCCAGGTAAGCGGACATGTTCGCGTAGAGATCATCGCCGCGGAGCACGAGGTACACCCGTCGCGCCATCCCGGCGAGGAAGACGACGGCCTGACCAGCGGAGTTGCCGCCACCGACCACCACCACGTCCGCCTCGCGGCAGAGCGGGGCCTCGGTCAGGGTGGCCGCGTAGTAGACGCCACAGCCCTCGAACCGCTCGCTCCCTTCCGCGGGCAGACGGCGGTAGTCGGCTCCGGTGGCGATGAGAAGGCACTTGGCGGTGACCGTCTCGCCGCCGTCGAGCCGGAGGACCGAGTACGAGCTCTCGAAGGATAGGGCCGTCACCGGCGTCGCGACGGCCAAGCGCGCCCCGAACTTGCCGGCCTGCACCACCGCCCGCTCGGCCAGCTCGGCGCCGCTCACGCCGGTGGGAAACCCGAGATAGTTCTCGATGCGCATGCTGCGACTGGCCTGGCCGCCGGGCCCGGTGCGCTCGAGCACCGCCGTGTTGAGGCCCTCGGACGCCGCATAGACCGCCGCGCCCAGTCCGGCCGGACCGGCTCCGACCACGACGAGGTCGTAGAGCGCGTGCTCGAGCGGCCGCCGGATCCCGAGCGCCTCGGCCAGCTCCCGATCCGAGGGATTGCGCAGGACGAGCTTGCTCCAGGCCACCACCGGCGTCTCGGCCTCGCTCACCCCGAACCGCTTCAGCAGCTGGTCCACCTGCGGGTCGGTCTCCAGGTCGAGCCAGGTGAACGGCACCCGGTTCCTCGAGAGGAAGTCGAGGACGCGCAAGGTGTCGCGCGAGTAGCGCGAGCCGATCACCCGCGGTCCGGTGAAGTGCTCCGGCTTCCGCAGCAGCTGCCGTCGAGCGATGAAGGACTGTAAGATGAGGTCGCCCAGCTCGGGGAAGCGGGAGAGGATCTCGTGCACGCCCCCCGACGGCACCTCGTAGACGAGGCATTCGCCCCGGGCGACAGCGCTCACGAGCGACGGACCGCCGGTCAGATGGGAGACGTCGCCGGTGAACTGGCCGCGGCCCAGCGTCGCCAGTAGCTTCGGCGGCTCCACCGACTCGTCGCGGACCTCGATCTCGCCGGACTTCACCACGAAGAAGCTGAAGTCCCGCGCGCCAACTTCGATGAGCTTCTCCCCGTCCTGGTACCGCTTGAGGGAGGCACCGGCGCAGCGTCCCAGCGCAGCCATCTGGGCGTCGTCGAGCGCCGGGAAGGCGACCTCGCGCAGGTCGTTCAATTGCGATTCGCGCATCGAGACAAACGAAGGCAAGAGCCGCGCCATCCGGAAGCCCGACTGACCGGCCGATCTACGTGCCGGGGCCGCTCGGCGCGGGCTTCCACCCGGCTATCGGGTGCCGACACACCCGAGTACGTGGGTGTCTCGCCACCCGGGAACCGCTCCGCGCTGACCGCCGGCTCCCGACACCATGGGGGCAGGCCGGTCATGCACGGCGTGGAGATCCGAGCCGTCGCGCCCGGCCTCAGCGGGGCCCGCGTCCGGCCTGGCTCCGCGCTTGCACCGCCGGGGGGATGCCGGCGCTCACGGTGCGCAAACCAAGGAGGAGAGACGCATGCTGGTTCCATTCGGCACCCACGTCGTGGACCGAGAAGGCAGGAGCGTCGGCACCGTCAGCCGGCTGGTCCTCCATCCCCAGTCGAGACAGGTGGTGGGCCTCGTCGTCCAGCAGGGAGTCGTCGACCGGCGAGAGGTCGTGGTGCCGCTCGACCGGATCGCGGCATTTGACCGGGAGGTCCATCTCACCCTGTCGGCGGCGGAGCTGGCGGGCCTGGAGCTCTTCAACAGCCAGAACCTGCGCCCGATGCCGGATGGGTGGAAGATGCCCGCGGGGTTCGACCTGCGCAGCTTCTTCCTGGTCGCGGGGGACGGGTGGACGGAAGCGGTGCTGCCGTTCGTCCTGACGTCCCCCTCCGTCTCCGGCACTCCCGCCTGGATCCCCGACTCCGATGCGGCCTCCTCGGTCGATGAGCCGGTCATCGCCAGGGGCACGCCGGTCTACGACAGCGCGGGCCAGCGCATCGGGGAGGTGGAGGCGGTGGAGCTGGACCAGGCGACGAGCCGGATCACCCGCATCATCGTGCGGAGGGGCCAACTCTTCCGCACCGAGACCGCCATCCCGGCGAGCCTGGTCGCGTCGGTGGACGACCGCGTCACTCTCCGCGTGGAGGCGGACTCGCTCAAGAAGCTCGAGATGCCCAACCGGGTGACTGTGCACTAGCCAGCAACCCTCGCCCGGCGCGCTCGGTAACGTACATCACTCGGAGACCGCGCCGCCCGGTGCTACGGTGACCGCGGAGGGAGCCCGCCGTGCCGAGAGCCCTGCTGGTGGCGCTGTCGCTCGCGGTGCTGCTCGCCCGGGACGGTGACGCGCAGTAGCGTTGACCGGAAGATCCCCCACCAGATCGATCCTCTTCATACGGCGCTCCGGCTCAGCGCTCGCCGAGAGATCAGTTTCTCGACCGCGGGGTCAGCACCCGGGCCAGCCGCGAGCCGTTCCGTCGCATCAGGCCGGCGAGGACGCTACGCATTGATGCCCGCGAGCCTGGCGGTCAGGAAGCGCTCAAGGCGCGGCGACCAGACGAGCCGGTCGATAATCTGCCGGGCGACCACCTGGTATTGGCGATACGTCTCGGGGGCCACCCAGTCCCGGTGCCGAGTCCAGTAGGTGATCGCGCACTCGCGCTGCCGTGGGGTCAGGCTC
>DATHMJ010000260.1:0-11984 GCA_035487215.1 Gemmatimonadales bacterium | reverse complement strand
GCGAAATCCCGACGTCATCCTCGTGCTCGGCAAGGAGCCTCCGCCGTTCGCGGGCCGTCCTGAGTGGCAAGCCGTTCGCGCGGTGCGGGAGCGGCGATTCGTGCACGCGGACGGCTCCGAATTCAGCCGGCCCAGTCCCCGGGCGCCCGAAGCGATCCGAAAGCTCCATGCCCAGTTGGCCGAGGCCGCCCAGTGAAGCGGCCGGGCCTGGTGTTGGCGCTGCTCGTCCCGATCAGCCTGCTGGTGGGCCTCTGGGCCGGTCCCGTCACGCTCTCGCCGTTGGAGCTGTGGGACGGGCTGGTCCATCCTTACGCCAATAGCACGGCCATCATCCGTGAGCTCCGCCTCCCGCGCGTCCTGCTCGCGTTTTTGGTGGGCGGAAGTCTGAGCGTCGTGGGCGCGTCCCTTCAGGCGCTCGTTCGGAATCCGCTGGCCGATCCCTATCTCCTCGGCTTGTCGGGCGGCGCGGGTCTCGGGGCCGTCATCGCGATCGCGATCAATCCCAACTGGCCGTGGGCCGTGCCGGCCGCCGCGTTCGCCGGTGCCACCGGCGCGATTGCCCTCGTATATCGCCTGAGTGTGGTCAGCGGCCGGCGGCTCGACCCGCGGGTCCTGCTGCTGGCGGGCGTCGTCGTGGGCTCTTTCGCCGGCGCGATCATGACCACGGTGGCGTCGCTCAGCGAGGCCACCGAGCTGAAGCGTGCGTTCCTGTGGCTTCTGGGCGGGTTCGGCGCGGCGTCGTGGAGCACCCTCACCGTCTTTGCCGCCTACGCGGCGCTGCCGGTGCTGGTGCTGCTCCTGAGCGGCCGGACTCTCGATCTCCTCGCTCTCGGCGAAGAGAGCGCCAAGCATCTCGGAGCGGAGGTCGAGCGGAACAAGCGCGTCATTTACATCGCGACGTCGCTGCTCACCGCCGCCAGCGTCGCTGTGTGCGGCATGGTGGGCTTCGTGGGCCTGGTCGTGCCCCATGCCGCGCGCCGTCTCTGGACGCCGGTCCACCGTGAGCTGCTCCCGGTGGTGTTTCTCCTGGGCGGAGCCTTCCTGGTGCTCGCCGATGGGCTCGCGCGGACGGTCGTGCGCCCGCTGGAGCTGCCGGTCGGCGCGGTCACGGCAATCGTCGGCGTGCCGCTGTTCGCGATTCTGCTTCGGCGGAACTACACGTGATCCTGGCGGCCCGCGATCTCTCGGTTCGGTATCCCGGCGTCTCCGGCAGGGCACTCGACGGCGTCAGCCTTCGCGTCGAGCCCGGACGGTTGCTGGCGGTCACCGGGCCGAACGGCAGTGGCAAAACGACGTTGATCAACGCGCTCCTGGGCTTGGTGCCGCCGGAGGGCGGCTCGGCGGAGCTGGATGGAAAGCCGGTGGGAGGATGGCGGCGGGGCTCGCTCGCCAAGGTCGTGGGAGTCGTGGTGCAGCGCGAAGAGGTGGTCTTCCCGCTGACCGTGTGGCAAACCGTCATGCTCGGGCGTTACGCCCACCTCGGCCCGCTGGCTCCGATCGGATTCCACGACCGCGAGGCCACGCTGCGCGCGCTCCGCCGCTGCGACATCGAGCCGCTGGCGGAACGCCGCGTCGACACGCTGTCCGGCGGCGAATGGCAGCGGGTGCGGCTGGCCCGGGCACTGGCCCAGCAGCCCAGGATCCTCGTCCTCGACGAGCCGACGGCGTCGCTCGACGTCCGCCACGAGATGGAGCTGTTCGAGCTGATCCGCACGCTCGTGGCCGACGGGTTGGCTGGGCTCGTCGTGACCCACGAGCTCAACCTGGCGGCGCGCTTTGCCGATCGAATGGTGCTGTTGAACCGCGGGAAGGTCGTCGCCGAGGGCACGCCGCGGGAGGTGCTTCGCCGAGAGGTGCTCAGCGACGTCTTCGCCTGGCCCGTGGCCGTGACGACATGGCAGGACGGGTCACCGCAAATCGTGCCGTTGCGACCGGGCGAATCGCTCCCCAGCTGACCACGCCGAGGCGCTAGCAGCTCTCGAGCTTGCCCTCTCGCGGCACCCACTTCCGCACTCGCTCCATCACCTGCCGCCTCGTTTCCACCGACAGTCCCACCCATGCCGCGATCTCGTGCAACGTGCGGCCGCATCCGTCGCAGAGGTCGTCCGGTCCGAGCCGACATGTGCCTCGGCAGGGTGTCGGTGTCGCCGTCGGGTCACACATGAATCGGGGCGGCGAGCAGGTCAGCGTACACGAAGCCGTCGCGTTCCACGACCTCGCCCGCCTCCACCGCGACCGGCGTCGACAGCATGGGGCCGTGAGTGACGAAGGTATGGAATTCCCCGCGCTCGCCGCACGGATCGACGCCCGGCGGCAGCTCGGCCGCGGTGGCGGCATCCAGCTCCCGCCCGGCGAAATGGCGATCGAGGCGAGCGGGATCGAGGCAGACGATCCGCGCGCGCACGCCGCCCGCGAGCATGGCCTGGAGCAGGGAATCCGTGGGTTGTCCCCAGAGCGGGAACAGCGGCGCGAGCCCGGTGCCTTGGAGCAGGCGCTCGCGGTAAGCCCGCACGTCTTCGAGAAAGAGATCACCGAACGCGACATGGGTGACGCCGAATTCGGCGCGTGCAGCCGAGAGGCTCGAGAGAAACTCGGCCTCGTAGATGGCGTTGGAGCAGGGCCACGGCAGCCCCACTTCGATCAGCGGCAATCCTGCCGCGTGCGCCTGTGCGCGAACCAGGTCGGTCCGGACACCGTGCATCGAGATGCGATCGAACTCCGGCACCATGGCGGACATCAGGCCGACCACGTCTCCGCCGCCCGATCGCCTGAGCTGGTGCAATGCCCAGGCGGCGTCCTTCCCGCCGCTCCAGGAGAGCAGGATCCGGGAAACAGGCACCTCAGCGGATCCCCGACGAGATCCCGACGGTCACCGTGCGCCCCGGCGACAAGTATCCCGCCACCTGCTCATAGTTCTTGTCGAAGATATTCGCGATCCGAGCCTGAATGGCGAAGCCCGGCAGCCGATGCCCTTCGGCCAGCAGCATGACCCGACCCGACAGATCGACCGTAGTGTAGCTCGGCAGCGTCACCCGGCTCGTCGAGATCGTACCGAAGAGCAGGTCGTCACGGCTGCCGACGTAGTTCACCACGGTCCCGAGCTGTATGCGGGGCAGCGGTCGAACGGCGGTCCGAAGTGTGAAGCTGTGGGTCGGCCGGCGAATGAGCCGCTGACCCTCCACGAACGTGGCGTCCGCCCCGGTGTCGAACCCCGCGTCGGTCACGTTTGAGTGGACCCAGGTGTAGAACGCGCCGGCCTCGACCGGTCCCAGGTGGCGGAGCGTAGCGCCGGCCTCGATGCCTGACGAATTCGCGGCCGCGATGTTGAAGTAGTTGGGGCCATTGGGCGTCAACGGTACTCCCGAGTACTGAATCAGGTCGCGGAACCGCTGGGCGAACCCGGTGACCGAGAGGGTAACGGATCCGCGCAGCAGGTCCTGCTCCACACCGCCCTCGAAACTGGTCGAGCGCTCCGGCCTGAGATCGGGATTGCCCCGGGCGAACGGACTGGTCGAGAACGTATCGAAGAACGCGGGCTCCTTGAATCCCTTGCCGGCCGATGCGCGCAGGCGGGTGGACGAGGTGACGAACCCCAACGCGGCCACGCGATAGGTCCAGAACGTCCCGAAACGCTGGTTGTCGTCCACCCGGCCGCCGGCGATGATCTGAATGCGCGGATCGGGCTGCGCCGTCGCCTGGCCGTAGAACCCCCAGTTGTGCCGATTCGCCGTGAAGGAGCCGCTGGACGGTCCGAAGGCGCCATCGGAGAGGGAGAAGTCCTGCTCCTGCTCATCGTCGAATGCGACTCCTCCCAGCAGTGTCGTGCGCCGAAGCCCGGCATACACGAGGCGCGCGTCGACCAGGTTGCGTTGAATCGCCGCGGTGCTCAAGCTGAAGGCGTTCGGCCCCTGACCGGGCGGCAGCGTGTCGTCGTAGCCGCGGGTGGTCTCGTTTCGCCCGAGCAACAGCTCGGCCCGGAGCGCGGGTGTGAACGCCTGCGCGAGGTTGAGCGACAGGGTGGTGGCGCGCTCCGTGTTGAACTGATTCGAGTCGGTCGGTGCGCCGGTGAAATCCGTCGGGAAGTTGTACTGACCGTCGTTGTACCGGACCGACAACGTCGCTTGGGTCGACGGCCCGGGACGGGCGTGGAGCTGCGCGCTCGCCACCGTGTTCCGATAGTGGTTGTTGAAGGCGTAGATGCCGTCGGTGGTGAACCGCGACAGCGACGCCGACCAGCCGAGATCATCGCTGCCCCCGCGCGCCGCGCCCTCCCACCGCACCGTGCCATAGGTGCCCGCCTCCGCGGACGCATCGAGCTGCGGCTGCCCCGCACCGTGCCGCGTGATGATCTGCACGACGCCCGTGATGGCATCCGATCCGTAGAGCACGCTGGCGGGTCCCCGCAGAATCTCGATCCGCTCGACGTTGTCGGTGGTCAGCGAGCCGAAGTCGTACGCGCCGCCGGGGTCGTTGACGGGCATGCCGTCAATCAACACCTTGACGTAGTCACTCTCGCCACCGCGCACGAATAACGACGTCGTCGCACCGAATCCGCCGCCTTGCACTACCTGCACTCCCGGTACCTGCCGCAGCGCGTCACCCACGAAGCGGATGCCCTCGGCGCGAAGCTCGTCGCCGTGCAGCACCGTAAGGGTCGCGGCGAGCGAGTCCGGGGGCACGGGGTAGCGGGTCGCGGTCACGGTCACTTCGGGCAGCGCGACCGTATCCCGCGGCGTCTGCGCGCCGAGGGGCGCGGCGAACCGTAGAAAGAGCAGGGTGACGGCCACGACGGCCGTCCGGGCGGGGAGGGGGTGATGCGGGCTCATGGTACGTCTCCAGGGTTGCCTGACCTGGGGAAGACGCACCAATGCGGCGCCGGGACGCGGAGCACGCGTCGGACCGTCGCAACGGGGATGCGCTGACTAAGGGCGGACGCTGGCCGCTGGAACTGGGCCTGAGTCGCCACCGTTCCCTCCCCCGAGGGTCAGTGTGGTGGCGCAAGCGCAGAGGTCTCCTGGCTTCGGGCCCTCGCTCGCCTTCCCGGTTTCCCAGTGGCGTCGTGAGCGAGGTGGTGTTGCCCGTTACAGTGGCGGGGCCGCGCCGGAGTTTCACCGGCTTCCGAGCGTCTGCAGCTCGCGTGTGTGAGGGCTTCTTGTGCCCGCCGATAATATGCGAGCGCCCGGCCGCAGGCAAGCCGTTAACTTTGGAACATGCCGGTTGCTCTCACGCCCGCCATCGTCCTCTCAACCCTTCGCTACAGCGAGTCATCCAAGATCGTCCGCCTGGCTACGCGCGATCTCGGCGTGCAGAGTGCCATCGCTCGCGGAGCGCTGCGTCCCCGCAGCCGGTTCGGCGCGGCCCTCCAAGTGCTGAGCGAAGGCCACGCGCAACTGTATCTCAAGGATCACCGCGAGCTGCACACCTTGGCGGCCTTCGATCTGATCCGCGTTCCGGTCGGCATCGCCGCCGATCTGGACCGCTATGCCGTTGCCTCCGCCCTCGCCGAGGTGATGCTGCGGTTCGCGCCCGCCGATCCCCATCCGGCCAGCTTCGACCTGCTCCGCGACGCGCTCGCCGCCCTCGAAGCGGCCGCGCCGGACGCCGTGCGCGCCGCGGGGCTCCGGGCCGTGTGGCAGCTGGTCGGCTCGCTGGGATTCGCACCGTCGCTCGCTGACTGCGTGCGGTGTGGGGCGCCGGTGCCCGAGGCGGGCGAGATCGCGTTCAGCACCGGCGACGGTGGGGTCTTGTGCGACAATTGCGCCGGACCCGCACCGGCCGTGAAGCTGCCCGAGCGCGCCCGCCAGGATCTCGCGGCGCTGATCGACGCTGCACGGGAGCTGCCCGCGCTCGACGTCCCCCACTTCACTGCCCATCAGCGCCTCCTCGGCCGCTATATCCGATATCACCTGGGAGAAGGGGCCGAGCTGCCGGCGCTGGACTTCTGGACCCGGCGCCCCTGGGCCGCTCGATGATCGTGGGCACAGCCGGCCATATCGATCATGGGAAGTCGGCGCTGGTCACGGCGCTCACCGGCCGCACGATGGATCGCCTGGCCGAAGAGCGCCGCCGCGGCATCACGATCGATCTCAATTTTGCGCCGCTCGATCTCGGCGACGGTGTCATGGCCGGCGTGGTGGATGTGCCGGGCCACGAAGATTTCGTCCGCACCATGGTGGCGGGGGCCTCGGGTTTCGACCTGGCGCTCCTGGTCGTCGCGGCCGACGAAGGGATCATGCCGCAGACCGAAGAACACCTGGCGATCCTCGAGCAGCTCGCGATTCCCGTCGGCGTCCCGGTCGTCACCAAGGCGGATCTGGTCGATCCCGACTGGGGCGAGCTGGTCGTGGGCGAGCTGGCCGAGCGCCTGAGTCACTCTTCGGTCCGTTTCGATTTTCCGCTGCTCGTGTCCGCGGTGAGCGGGCAGGGCGTCGAGGCGCTCCGCGCGCGACTCCGCGAGCACGCCGGTCAGACCGAAGTCCGGCTCCGGAACGATCTGTTCCGCTTGCCGGTCGACCGCGCCTTCTCGGTGGCCGGAGCCGGCACGGTGGTCACCGGCACGGCGTGGTCGGGATCGATCGGTGTCGGCGATCAGGTGCGACTGCTGCCCGGCCGGCACGAGGGTCGCGTCCGGTCGATCGAGAGCCATGGGCGGCCGGTCGAGCACAGTGAGCCCGGCGCCCGCGTCGCAGTCGGTATCGCCGGTTTGGAGCGGGCCGAAGTCCGCCGTGGGGACGTCCTGGTGAGCATCGCCGATGCCTGGGCTCCGACCGTAGCGCTCGACGCGGAGGTATCGCTCCTCCCCTCGGTCGCGCGGAGTCTGGCTGCCCGAACCCGCCTGCGGGTCCACCTCGGCACCGCCGAGGTGATGGCTCGGGCGTTGCCGCGCGGCCCGATTGCGCCGGGCGAGCGCGGCCTGGTCCGGCTCCGGCTCGAGGCGCCGGTGGTCGCCCGCGGCGGCGACCGATTCGTCCTCCGAAGCTTCAGTCCGGTGACCACGATCGGGGGCGGGCGCGTGCTGGACCCGCTGCCACCGGCGCGGGCCGCGCCATGGCCCGAGGAACTTCGCGCGCCGGACCCGGTCCAGCGGCTGGGCGGACTCATCGCACGACGCCCGTTCGGGCTCGAGCTGGCCGCCGTGCCGGTGCTGAGCGGCATGCCCGCCGGCCCGGCCGCGACCGCGGGACGGGATGATCCGTCCCTGAACATCATCGACGGCCACATGATCCCCGCTCGTGTGGTCGCGGAGGTGACGGACAAAGCGCTCCAGTCGTTGAAGGAGTTCCATCGGCGGCAGCCGGTCGAGCGGGGAATGCCGCTCGAAACGCTGCGCCGGACCGTGCGCGGTCCCGAGTGGCTGATCGAGGCGGCGATCGGCGGCGCCATCAAGGCGCGGCGACTGATGGTCGATGGGAGCATCGCCCGGTTGCCGGGATTCGAGCCGCGGGTGACCGGCGGCGAGCCCGAGATTGACCGGCTGGTACAGATGCTGCAGGCCGCGGGGCTCACGCCGCCCAGCGTCGCCGAGCTCGAGCGCGAGACCGGTCGGCGGGATGTCGCCGCGGTCCTCCGGCTCGCCGCGGCACGAGGCCTAGTAGAGGCTGTCGAACGAGATCGCTACTATGCGGTCGAGGCCCTTCGCCGATTCACCGCGGCCCTGGAAGAAATCGGACGCGCCGGGCCCATCCACCCGCCCGATGTGCGAGCCCGGGTCGGCGTCAGTCGAAAGTTCTTGATCCCGCTCCTCGAGTGGGCGGACACCCGCGGCATCACGGTTCGCGCGGGCGATGCGCGACGGCTGGTGCGGGCCGCGCATTGATGGTGCATGCCGCTCGGGGTCATGTCGCTTTCCTTGACAGGGTTCCTCGCGCGTGGGCATATTTTCTCACTCTCACCACCCGCAGATCGAGATCTCTTTCCCACCAGCTCGGAGGTGCAGCCACCGGTCAACCCTTTGTATGACAGGAGTCTCCATGGTCCGCTTCAAGTGGGCGGGGTGGTGGCTCGGTCTGATGCTGGGTGCAGGTTCGCCAGTGGCTGCTCAGGTGTTTGCTCCTGCGCCGAAGGTCGAGCTGGAGGATCCCTACCCCAATCCGTTGGGTGCGGCGACTACGATTTCGTTCAAGATCAGCCCGGAGTTGTGCGTTCGAGGTCATCAGCCTGTTGTCAGCTTGCGGATTTTCAACTCATTGGTCCAGACGGTCGCGATTCCGGTCTTGGTCACCGGAACCGGCCAACCGATCGATTTCGTCCGATTGAGTTGCGGCGAGCATCGGGCGTACTGGGATGGGAAATACCTCGACGGCCGACGGGAAGCGGGAGCGGGTGTCTATTACTATCAGTTGACGGTTGATGGAGAACGGTACACCCGCAAGATGATCATCATGCGACGAATCGCGCCCCAGCGCTGAACCGACAAACGAGGAGAACGAAGAGGGGGTCCGGCGTTGCCGGACCCTCTGCCATTTCGGCAGCTTGCTTAGGTATACCCCTTGCCAATCCGCTCCTCATATCGAACAGTAGAGCCGATTGCATAGGCTTGGGACGACGAATGCTACGAGACGTGGCGAGGAACTGAGATGATTCGATCAGAAAGACTGACGATCAAGGCCCAGGAGGCTTTCCGCGACGCCGGCGAGGAGGCGCGCCGCCGCGGCAATCCCGTCATCAATGATGCCCATCTCTTCGCGGCGTTGCTGGCCCAGGACGAGGGCATCGTCCAACCCCTGCTGCAGAAGGCCGGCCTCAACGTCACCCGCATCCGGGAGGCCACCGAGCGCGAGGTCGCTCGCTTCCCGACGCAGTCGGGTGAGGCGGAGCCCACTTTCAGCCGAGAAGTCAACCGGATCTTCGATCGGGCCGAAAAAGAAGCCAAGCAGCTCGGCGATCAGTACGTCTCGACCGAGCATCTCCTGCTGGCGCTCGTAGAGGAAAAGGGAACCACCGCGCGGGCGCTGCTGAGCGCCGAAGGCGTATCGGCCGACGATCTGCGTGCCGCGCTCGACAGTGTTCGAGGCTCGCACCGCGTCACCGACCAGTCACCCGAGGCCCAGTACCAGGCGGTGTCGCGCTACACTCGGAACCTCACGGACCAGGCCCGCAACGGAAAGCTGGATCCTGTCATCGGTCGGGACGAGGAGATCCGGCGCGTGGTCCAGGTGTTGTCGCGTCGGACCAAGAACAATCCGGTCCTGATCGGCGAGCCCGGGGTGGGGAAGACCGCCATCGTGGAGGGCCTGGCCCAGCGCATCGTCAACGGCGACGTCCCCGATTCGCTACGGAACAAGGAACTGGTCGCCCTCGACATCGGTCAGCTCCTCGCCGGGGCCAAGTACCGCGGCGAGTTCGAGGAGCGGCTCAAGGCCCTGGTCAAGGAGCTCACCGAGGCGGAAGGACGCTACGTCGTCTTCATCGACGAGCTGCACACGATCGTCGGGGCTGGGGCGGCCGAGGGCGCGGTGGACGCGAGCAACATGCTCAAGCCGCCGCTCGCGCGGGGGGAGCTGCACGTGGTGGGCGCGACGACGCTCGACGAGTACCGCAAGCACGTCGAGAAGGACGCGGCGCTGGAGCGCCGCTTTCAGCCCGTGCTCGTGGGCGAGCCGAGTGTGACGGACACCATAGCGATCCTGCGGGGTCTGAAGGAAAAATACGAAGTGCACCATGGCGTTCGCATCACCGACAGCGCGTTGGTGGCTGCGGCCACTCTGTCCGATCGCTACATCGGCGACCGGTTCCTTCCGGATAAGGCCATCGATCTGGTAGACGAGGCTGCCAGCCGTCTCCGGATCGAGATCGACAGCCTGCCCCTGGAGATCGACGAAGTCGAGCGGCGTATCATCCAGCTCGAGATCGAGCGCCAAGCCTTGCTCAAGGAAAAGGACAAGACCGCGGTGGAGCGCCGCCACACGCTCGAGAAGCAAATTGCCGGGCTCAAAGAGGAGAGCTCGGCCATGAAGGCGCAGTGGCAAGCCGAGAAGTCGGCCATCCAGGAGATCCAGACCCGGAAGGCCGAGTTGGAGCAGCTCCGCACCGAGGTGGATCAGGCCACCCGGCGCGGCGATCTCCAGAAGGCCGCCGAGCTGCGCTATGGGCGCATCCCCGAGCTGGAGCGCCAAGTCGAGTCGCTGGAAAAGCGGCTTCAGGAGGTGCAGGCGAAGGCGAAGTACTTGAAGGAAGAGGTGGACGCGGAGGACATCGCGGAGATCGTGGCCAAATGGACCGGCATCCCCGTGGCGAAGATGCTCGAGTCCGACCGCGAGCGCCTCACCAAGCTGGAGGAGGAGCTCGCGCACCGGGTCATCGGCCAGCGCGCCGCGGTCTCCGCCGTCGCCAATGCCGTACGGCGAAGCCGCGCCGGGTTGCAGGACCCCAACCGTCCGACCGGGTCGTTCATTTTCCTGGGTCCCACCGGCGTGGGCAAGACGGAGACGGCGCGGGCGCTGGCGGAATTCCTGTTCGACGACGAGCGGGCGATGGTGCGGCTCGACATGTCGGAGTACATGGAGAAGCATTCGGTGGCGCGCATGATCGGTGCCCCGCCGGGATACGTGGGGTACGACGAGGGCGGCCAGCTCACCGAAGCCGTGCGCCGACGGCCGTACAGCGTGCTCCTGTTCGACGAGATCGAGAAAGCGCATCCCGACGTGTTCAACGTGTTGCTGCAGATTCTCGACGATGGCCGGCTCACCGATAGCCAGGGACGGGTGGTGGACTTTCGAAACACGGTCATCATCATGACCTCGAACATCGGCAGCCAGTTCATCGTCGATGCCGGCGCGCCGGCGAACGACGCGGCGTGGGGCCGCATCGAGCAACGGGTGCGGGATGAGCTGCGGACGGTCTTCCGCCCCGAGTTTCTCAACCGGGTCGACGAGGTGATCGTCTTCCATCAGCTGAGCCGGGAAGATCTCGTGGCGATCGTGGATCTCCAACTCGAGCACCTTCGCCATCTGCTCGCCGAGCGACACCTGGGTCTCGAGGTCAGCGCCGACGCGCGCCAGTTGTTGGCGGAGCAGGGTTACGATCCCGTGTACGGCGCCCGGCCGCTCAAGCGCGTGATCCAGCGACTCCTGCAAAATCCGATCGCGCTCGAGGTGCTCGAAGGGAAGTACCACGCGGGAGACGTGATCCAGGTAGAGCGGAAGGGCGACGGACTCCGCTTTGCCCGCCGGTCCGGAACGGGTGCCGCGGAGCCGGTGAGTGCGTAGAGGCACACCCACAGCCGCCGACTTGTCGGGCATGCAAGCCGCCCTTCGCGTCGCCCTCGCCGCCTGCGTCCGCGACGAGGTCCCCGTGGGTGCCGTGGTGGTGCGCGAGGGCGAGCTGATTGCGGAAGCGCACAACGAGATGGGCCGGCGCGCCGACCCGACCGCGCATGCGGAGCTGCTGGCGATCCAGCGGGCGCTGATGAAGCTGGGGACGGATCGTCTCACCGACGCGACGCTCTATATCACGCTCGAGCCTTGCGCCCAGTGCGCCGGCGCGATGGTGCTCGCCAAGATCGGGCGGGTCGTGTTCGGCGCGTACGACGGCCGGGCCGGCATGGCCGGCTCGGTGTTCGACCTGCTTCGCCACCCGCGGCTCAACCATGGCGCCGAGGTCATCGGTGGCATCATGGCGGAGGAATGCGGGGCCCTGTTGAAGCGGTTTTTCCTCGCCCGGCGCTGACCCCCCGTTTACTCTTCACGCTTCGCCGTTTCTCCGCTGTCCAGGACAGGTGTCCGAGTGGCTGAAGGAGCCGGTCTCGAAAACCGGTATACCGGCAACGGTATCGTGGGTTCGAATCCCACCCTGTCCGTACTCCTCCCCCGCCATCCATGACGGTCTCTTCCGCCGACCGAGCCGCCGGGTGCCTGCTCGGCCTCGCCGTCGGCGATGCGCTGGGGTTCGTGGTCGAAGGCGCCCCCCCGGCCGAAGCCGCAGACTACGTTCGGGCGGAGCTGCGCACCGGATTCGGCACGCTTCGGGCGCGACCGCCGTTTGCT
>DATHMJ010000259.1:0-4521 GCA_035487215.1 Gemmatimonadales bacterium | reverse complement strand
TGCGGGGCCAGCGGATCGACCCGACAGCCACGACCGGCCGCGAAACTGCCGCCGATCTGATCGACAATGCCTTTCTTGCTTTCAACGCGGGCCGCCTGCGTGAGGGCTGCGCCTTGTTCACGCATCGGATGCTGGCTTCCGACGTGACGGTGGGCATGAGCTTGACCGGCGCCATGACGCCCGCCGGCTTGGGCATGAGCTGTCTCATCCCCCTCATGGAAGCGGGGTTCGTCGACTGGATCATCTCCACCGGGGCGAATCTGTACCACGACGCCCACTTCGGCCTGGGTCTCTCGATGCACCGCGGCACCCCGCACGCCGACGACGTCGAGCTTCGAGACAAGGGCGTCGTGCGGATCTACGACATCTTCTTCGACTACTCGGTCTTGCTCTCGACCGACGCGTTCATCCGCGAAGTGTCGGCGCGCCCCGAGTTCCAGCGCCCGATGAGCACGGCCGAATACCATTGGTTGCTGGGGAAGTACCTGCTGGAACGCGAGCGGGCGCTGGGTCTCACGCGCCGGTCCGTGTTGGCCGCCGCGCATCAGCTCGACGTGCCCCTCTACACCAGCTCGCCCGGGGACAGCTCGATCGGGATGAACGTGGCCGAGCAGGCGTTGGCGGGGAGCAAGCTTCGGTTCGACGTCAGCGCCGATGTCAACGAAACCGCGGCCATCGTCCTCGAGGCCAAGCGGTCGGCGGGGAAAAGTGCTTGCCTGATCGTCGGCGGAGGCAGCCCGAAGAACTTCATACTTCAGACCGAGCCACAGATCCAAGAGGTGTTGGGCATCGATGAGCGGGGGCACGACTACTTCCTCCAGATGACCGACGCGCGTCCCGACACCGGCGGCCTCTCGGGCGCCACTCCCGCCGAGGCGGTGAGCTGGGGGAAGATCGATCCCGATCAGCTTCCGGGGACCGTCGTCGTGTACTGCGACAACTCGATCGCGCTTCCGTTGCTCACGGCCTACGCTCTGGCGCGACACGAGGCCCGCCCGCTCAAGCGTCTCTTCGGCAAGCGCGACGCGATGCTGCACCGCCTGGTCGGGGAGTATCGCGCCGCGCTGGCGTCCCGCGACCGTCGGGCCGAGGCGTCTCTCGCCGAGACGCAAGCGGCCGGAGGGGCCAAGACGGTCGGCCGGTGAGTCCCTCGCTCGCCTATCGCTGGTACGCTCTCGGGCTCCTAGCCCTCATCAATATCCTCAACTACCTCGACCGCAACGTCGTCTTCGCGTTGTTCGAGCCGATCAAGCGCGACTTGAGGCTGACCGACACGCAGCTGGGGTGGCTCGGATCCGCCTACATCCTGGTGTTCTCGGTCGCGGCGCTGCCGTTCGGCGTGATCAGCGATCTTCGGTCCCGCCGAGCCGTGATCGCCGCGGGTGTCACCGTCTGGAGTGCGTTCACGGCGCTGGGAGCCGCGGTCCGGAACTTCGGCCAGCTGTTCATCTGCCGGGCGGCGGTCGGCATTGGTGAGGCCGCGTTTGGTCCGGCCGCGGCTTCGTTGGTCGCGGACTATTTCCCCGGCAAGGGTCGCGCGGTAGCGATGGGGATCCTGTCGTCGGGCATCGCGCTCGGCGGCGTGCTGGGCATCGGGCTCGGCGGGGTACTGGAGCGGCATTACGGCTGGCGCCTCGCATTCCTGGTCGTCGGCGTGCCGGGGCTGCTCTGCGCAATCGCCGCCGCGCGACTCGTGGATCCCAGTCGGAAGCCTTCGACGGTCTCGCTGCGGGATTTTGTTGCCGGGCGGGATGGCCTGCTTGCCGTTCTTCGGCGGGACTTCGTGTGCACCATGATCGGCGCCGCGGCCGGACTCGGCGCGGCCGTTTCGCTGGCCGATGTGTACAACGCCGATTCCAAGCTCGATATCGCGGTCTTCGGGGCCGCGGTCGGCCTCGGGCTCGCGGCCGATATCCTCCGTTGGGTGCGCCTCATCCGGAGCGGCAAGGCTGCCACGACGCCGTTGGGGGGAGAGATCGGGGGCGCCATCGACGACATCGTAGGGGCGGTGAAACGCGTGCTGGCCACGCCCACGCTCATGTACGTGTTCGTCGCCGGGGCGATGATTTCCTTCGGCATGAACGGGATCGTCGGTTGGGGACCGACGTTCATCGCGCGGGAGCTTGGCCTGACCTCGTCCCAGGCGGCCACGCTCCTGGGTAAGTGGGGGCTGCTCGCCGGGACGGCGGGAACGTTGGCTGGCGGCGGCCTTGCCGATTGGCTTCGCCGTTACACCGACCAGGGGCGGGTGCTCACGGTCGCCCTCGGACTCATCATCGGCGCGCCCGCGGCGATCTGGCTGCTCACCGTCCGAGATCAGGCGATCTTCGTTCCGGTGTTCTTTGGAGCGTTCTTCTTTCTGTCGTGGTACAACGGCCCGCTTACGGCCCTGATCTTCGACGTCGCCCCCGCCCGGGTGGGCGCCACAGTAGCGGGAGCCTACCTGCTGTTCATCCACTTGGCGGGCGACGCGATCGCCTTCCCGCTGGTGGGCGCGTTGTCCGATCGATTCGGCCTCGACCGGGCTGTCTTCGTGCTACCCTCCGTCGCTTTGCTGGGCGGAATCGTGGTGCTCGGCGCAGCGCGCACGGTTGCGGCGGACATGCGCAGGGTTGCTGACTAGGCGACGGGTCAGGGGGAAGGCCCACCGCGCGGCAGACGCGCTACCGCGCGGTTCGATACACCAGGTCGAGCAGCTCCTCGTACATGGCCTCCGCGCGCTCCTGGTCGCCGGAGCGGATCGCCGTCGTGGCGCAGTGGCGCAGGTGGTTGTCCAGCAGGGTGCGGCCGGCGCTCCGCAAGGCCTCCTGAACCGAACCAATTTGAACCAACACGTCCGCGCAGTACCGCTCTTCTTCCACCATGCGTTGCAGGCCGCGAACCTGGCCCTCGATTCGGCGCAAGCGGGTCAGGAGCGCCTGCTTGGTCTCCGGGGCCAGCGCCACGGAGTGGACGCCGTCGCCCGGACGAAGGCAGGGGCAGGACGGCTCGTCGGTGGTCACGGGATCTGGGGTCATGCGCGTCGGAGCCTCAAGCTGTTGGTCACCACGCTCACGCTGCTCACGGCCATCGCCGCGGCAGCGAGCGCGGGGGTGAGCAAGATTCCGAACGTGGGGTAAAGGGCGCCGGCCGCGATCGGAATCCCGATCACATTGTAGATGAACGCCCAGAACAGATTTTCCCGGATCACTCGCATGGCGCGGCGGGCCAGGTGAATGGCGCGCACCACACCCATCACGTCACCCCGTATCAGGGTGATGCCGGCGGTCTCGATGGCGACGTCGGTGCCCGTGCCGAGCGCGATTCCCAAATCGGCCTGCGCCAGGGCCGGCGCGTCGTTCAGGCCGTCGCCGACCATCGCCACCACTTTTCCCGCCCCTTGCAGGCGCCGAAGCTCGTCGAGCTTTCGGTCCGGGGGTAGCTCGGCCACGACCCGCTGGACCCCGATCGCACGGGCGACGATGTGGGCCGTCCGGCGATCGTCGCCGGTGAGCATCAGCACCTCGAGACCAAGCGCGCGCAGCTCGGCCACGGCGTCACGGCTCGTGGGCTTGATCGGGTCGGTCACGCCCAAGAGTCCGGCCGCGCGGCCGTCGATCGCGACGTACACCGGCGTCATCCCCTGATCCGCGAGCGCGTCGGCCCGCGGCTCCAGCTCGGGCGCCAGCGCGTGTTGCTCCAGCAACATTTGCCGATTGCCGACCACGACGGCCCGTCCCGCCACCTTGCCCAAGACGCCCCGACCCGGGTGTGCGCCAAACGCTTCCGGATCCGCCAACGCCAGCTCACGCTCGCGCGCCGCCGCCACGATGGCGTCGGCCAACGGGTGCTCGCTCAGCCGCTCGAGCGAGGCCGCGAGCTGGAGCGCCTCATCGTCGAGGTCGCTATAGACCACGGCCGGGTGGCCCTCGGTGAGTGTGCCCGTCTTGTCGAAGGCGATCACGTCCAGCTCCGCTGCCCGCTGAAGCGCGTCGCCGCCCTTGATCAGGACGCCCAGCTCGGCCCCTCGACCGGTGGCGACCATGACCGCCGTCGGCGTGGCCAGGCCCATGGCGCAAGGGCAGGCGATGATGAGCACAGTGACCGCGGAGACCAGCGCATGCAGATACCTGGGCTCGGGCCCGAGCGCGTACCACAGGCCGAAGGTGAGGATCGCGATGCCGATGACAACGGGCACGAACACCGCGGAGATCCGGTCCGCGAGACGCTGGATCGGTGCCTTGGTTCCCTGCGCGCTTCGTACGAGCGCGATGATGCGGGAGAGGACGGTATCCTGCCCCACCCTGGTCGCGCGCATGCGCAGCGAGCCGTGCCGGTTGAGCGTGGCACCGACCACTTCGTCGCCTTCGACCCTCGCGACCGGCGCGGGCTCACCTGTCAGCATCGACTCGTCGACCGTCGTCTCGCCGCCGATGACCATCCCGTCCACCGGGATCCGCTCCCCCGGGCGGATCAACAAGACGTCCCCTACCCGGACGTCGGCGACCGGCACCTCCACTTCGGTCTCACCGCGGATCAGGT
>DATHMJ010000258.1:0-14398 GCA_035487215.1 Gemmatimonadales bacterium | reverse complement strand
TCCTCGTTTTGTGGTGCCAGGTCCGGGACGATTCGAGCAGGCGCTGCGCGAGCGCGGACACGCGGTGGACGAGTTCGCCGTTCCAGGCGGGATCGGCCGAGGCGAGCTGCGTGAGCTCCCGACGGCCTTGCGTCTCGCGCGCTTGATTCGGCGCCGTCGTCCCGACCTCGTGCACCTGAACCTGCACTTTGCCTGGCCGATCGTTTCCGCCGCCTGTTTTCTCGCGCGAGTTCCGCTGGTGATCCATGTGCGCAACATGATGAATGGGGGGCGAGGTCGCCTGGAGCGCCGACTCTTCCAGCGCGCCGCCGCGGTCATTTGCATCAGCGAGGCCGTCAGGTCCCGGGTGACTGATCTGGGGTTGGTCGGGCCGGGAAGGCCCGCGAGCGTCACGCTCATTCCCGACGGCCGGCTGTTGACGCGTTACGAGGGCGGTGTCGGCGAGCGCATCCGCAGAGAGCTGGGCGTCGGCCCCGAGGTGCCACTCGTCGGCATGATCGCGCGGCTCGAGCCGATGAAGGGGCAGGACCTCTTTCTCCAGATGGCGGCCAAGGTCGCCGACCGACTCCCGAACGCTCGATTTCTCCTTGTCGGCGACACAATGGCGGGACAGCAGCGGGAGTACGTAGAGCGGCTTCACGCGCTCGCCCGCGAATCTCCACTGGCGGGCCGCGTCTATTTTCTCGGATTCCGCGACGACGTTGCCGACGTGCTCGCCGCGCTCGATTGCTTCGTGCACCCCAGCCGCCGCGGGGCCTTCGTCAGCGTGCTGATCGAGGCCATGACCGTCGGGGTTCCGATCGTCGCGTCGGATGTCGACGGCATACCCGAGTGCCTGGGGCGTGAGGGCGCAGGGGACCTGGTCGGGAACCTGGATCCGGAGGCCTTCGCGCAGGCCGTGATCCACATTCTGGCCAGCCCCGAGCGGGCTGCCCGGATGCGCGGCCTGGGGCGGGAGCGGGCGCGACGGCTCTACGACGTCAGGCCGCTCGCGCGCCAAACAGAGGCCGTGTTCGCTGAGGCGGTCAAAACTTCATCGTTGCTCGAAAGATGACGTTTCGCCCCTGCCCGAAGGCGAACACCTTGTAGCGGCTCAGAAAGTCCGTATACCGCTGGTTCGCGGCGTTCCGCACCCGCACATCGAAGGTCACGTCCCGACCGAGCAGTTGTCGCTCGAGCCCGGCGCCCAGATTGAGCAGCGCGTAGCCCCCGGTCGGCGTGTCGAACGGTCCGAGCCGGGTCTGCCGCGCGACCAGTTGGGTGCCCGCGCTCACATAGGCCCGCCCCCAACCGCGCTCTCGACCCGGTGCGAACGGCTCCACCGTGTGAAGCTCCGCCTCGAGATCACCGCGCGGCGGCGGCATCAGCGGCAACGGCTCTCCCGTTTGATCGTTGGTTCCATGCACAAAGTCGAACCGGCCCCGAAGGGTGAGGAAGGGGAGGGCCTCGACTTCGGCCGCGACGTCCATCCCCCACAGCACGGCTCGCGCGGTCTGAGCGAACTGGTAGAGCGGCAGCGTGGCTGTGTCGCCCTCCAGCGGCACCGTCACCTGCGAATCGGTCGGCTGCACGTAGAGATAGTTGTCGATCTGGTTGCGATAGCCCGCGACCTGACCACTGAAGTGCCCCAACTGCCAACGCAGGCTCAGGTCCGCGTTGAAGCTCAGCTCCGGGCGCGCGTTGGGTAGCCCGACCTCGTAGCGATCCTCGCCCAGGTGCGGTCCGTTGGTGAACAGCTCGAAGAGTGTGGGAGCGCGGAACGCGCGCCCGAGGTTCGCGCTGACGGCCACCCCCTTGGTCGGGCGGAACACACCGCCCAGGTCGCCACTGAAGGCCGAAAGTGTGCGACTCTGCGCCGCGAGCTGCAGCGTGGTATTGGCGTCGGCGCTGATGTGACGCACGTCGGCGCGGGCCCCGACCAGCGCGCTCCATCGGCCGAAGGTCGCCTGCTCGAAGACGAACGCCGCCCCGGCGGACGTCCGTGCGCCGGGCACGAGCGGGAACACTCCCTCCGATTCGTTGGTCTGGTACAGGCCCGATAGGCCCACCGTGCCCGTAAGCCACTCGCGGAGGGCGTGGTGGAGCAGCACGTCGGTCGTCAGGGTATTGAGGAGCAGCTCGAACGTCGGTTCCTCGTCGCCGACCCGGCTCCGATCCACGACCTCGACCAGTGAGTGGCGCTGCCACTGGCTGCGTGTCTCGAGCCGAAGCGTAGGGCGGAGCAGCCAATTCGTCGTGGCCTGGACCCGATCGTCCGAAAGCTTGCGCAGGGGGCCAAGGGAGTCATCGTCGGGGACGGGCGGTCCATCGAGAAGTCCGAAGTGCCCCCCGTAATGCTCGTAACGGACCGCGCCGTCGGCGCTGGCGCCGTGAAGGCCGAGGGCCAGCTCGCCGTTGATCGAGTGGTAGCCCGTATCGAAGAGCTTGCCCGTCGGGGTGGAGTCGTTGCCCGTGGGTGTGTGGAAGTCACCCGCCGTGCGGCCGACCGCGACCGCGCGCCAACCGAATGCACCCGTGGCGCCCTCCAGTCGGATCGGGCCACCAATCTCACCGTTGTTGGTGGCGCCGTAGATCTCCGCCTCCCCACGGACGAATCCGGCGCGGCCGCGGGCATCGGGCAGCTCGTCCGGAATGACGTTGATCACGCCGCCGATGGCATCCGAGCCGTACAACACGCTCGCCGGTCCGCGGATCACCTCGATTCTGCGAGCCAACAGCGGCTCGACCGAGGGACCGTCCTCGTCACTCCAGGAGTAATCCTCCAAGCGGAGGCCGTCGTCCAAAATGAGCACGCGGGGCCCGGTGAGCCCGCGGATGACCGGCTTTCCGGCCTGCTGACCCGTGCTGAGGGTTCGCACGCCGGCCATCCCATCCAGCGTCTGGGCAAGGGAGACGGTCTCCTCCTGCCGCAGCCGTTCGCCGCCCAGCGCCTCGGTCGGAAGGGGCGACGTCAGCGGATCGATCGCGAGACGCGTCGCGGTGACCGTCACCGGATCGAGCCGGAGAGCCGTGGGCTCGAGGGCGAAGGCGAGCGTGGCCGACCGCGCAACGGCGACCTGGCGCACGACCGGTGCATAGCCCAAACGCCGGATGACGACGGTGTAGCGCGCCGCGATGACGTCCGCAAAAACGGCGACACCCTGGGCGTCAGTCGTGCGCACCCGGTTCAACTCTGCGATCGTGATCGCAGCGCCCTCGAGCGGGTGGTTGGCCGAATCGGTGACGACGACGCGGAGCGTGTCGCCTGCGGTAGCAGGGACTCCCGCGGCGGCGGCGGGCGAGACGATGGCGGCAAGGAGGCAAAGGCCAAGAACGAAGCGATGGCCCATTCGGGATTCCACGAGGACGAGTAGAGCGGACATCAGGGTCGAAGAGACGGTACCTCGGCTCCGGCGGAAGGGGAAGGGACTCCGGACCCCCTACCGCAGCCGGTCTATCGGCTGAGCCCGGCTCGGCGTATGCTAGCGGGCCATGACCGCGTCAGCGATCGTCCCGGCCCACGTCCATACCCAAGAGTTCCGCACGCCGAACGCTGCCCGGCGGGGTATCGTCGCGGGCGTCGTCGGGAACATGCTCGAGTGGTACGATTTCGCGCTGTTTGGGTTCTTCGCGCGTCAGATAGGTACCCACTTTTTCCCCGCCGGCGACCCCACCGTTTCGCTCCTCGCAGCATTTGGCACCTTCGCCGCCGGCTTTCTCATGCGGCCCGTGGGCGGGGCTCTGTTCGGCTGGGTCGGCGACCGCTTTGGGCGCAAGCCGGCGCTGATCGGCTCGGTGCTCGCGATGGCGATCCCGTCTTTCCTGATCGGCCTCCTGCCGGGGGCGGCCCGCATCGGCGTGGCTGCTCCGGTGTTGTTGATCTTGCTGCGCATGCTTCAGGGCGTCGCCGTCGGCGGGGAGTACATGGCCTCGGCCGTGTTTCTGGTCGAGGGCGCCGAGCCGGGCCGGCGGGGCTTCATGGGAAGCTGGGGTCCATTCGGCGCCTCGGCGGGCACGCTGCTCGGCTCGGCCGCGGGTGCGATCGTGAACGCCGTTCTCCCGCCCGAGGCCGTCATGGCGTATGGCTGGCGGATCCCGTTTCTGGCGGGACTCCTCGTGGCTCTGGGCGGCTTCGGGATACGGAAGCACTACGTCGAGCGAGTGCCCCACCTGGCGCCGGCCAAAGCGCCACTCATCGAGGCGTTCGCGGCCCACTGGCGCACGATGGTGCATCTGATCGCTCTCGCCGCCGCGATCAGCGTAGGGTTCTATACCGTGTTCGTCTACTCATCCATCTGGCTGCAGCAGGTCGCCGGTGTCCCGGCCAACACCGCGCTCACGATCAACACGGTCGCCATGGTGCTGCTCTTGATCGCCGTCCCTCTTGCCGGGGCCGCGAGCGACCGGCTGGGCCGGCGGCGGGTGATGAGCTGGGCCGCGGGCGGTCTCGCGCTCCTCGCGTACCCGCTCATGGCGCTCATGGCCCAGGGACGCCCCGCGTCGATTTTTGGAGGGCAGGTGGTGCTCGGAGTGCTGGTGGGTCTCACCGGGGCGACGCTGCCGGCCGTCATGGCGGAGCTGGCGCCGTGGCGCGTACGCTGTACGGTGCTTTCCGTCGGCTACAACTTGTCGCTCGCCCTGTTAGGCGGCACGACACCCATCGTGGCCGAGTGGCTCGTGACGCGCACGCACTTCAGCCTCGCTCCCGCTGTCTATCTCACGATCGCGGCGCTCATCAGCTTCGTCGCGGCGCTCCGCCTGCCGTCGACGCCCCGTCATCGAATGACCAAAGAGTTTCAGGCGCTGCGGCCACGAGCGCGCTGACCCACGACAATCGATTGTCGAATCAGGAGTCGAGCGACCGGAGATGTCCGTAGGGCGCGACGCCGTGGACGTGCTGGCGCGCGGGTTGTGCGGGCGCGGCACTGCCGCGGCGCCGCCGCTGCTTCCACTCGTGAAGAATGAACGCCTGCACGATGCCGCGTTCGACGTAGCGTTCCTGAAGGTCGGACGGGAGCAGATGGAAGTCGCGCACGGTGCCGCGGCACCCGGCCTCGCCGCAGCGGCATTCGAGCGTCCAATGCTCTTCGCTCATCGTGGTGGAATAGTCGAAGCGGATTTCATCTCCCGCGGCGATCGGCGTGATCGCGATGAGCACCCGGTCGGAGATGATGCCCGCGTTCGGGACGCAGGAATGATTGGTGTACCGGCCGGGAGGCGCAGTGTCGAGATACTGGTCCGGTCCGATCTGGAGCGCGTAGGCCTGAGCGTCCCCAAGGGCCAGGACCTGATCGTGATTCAAGACCGGCCCCGTGAACTTCAGAATTCGATCGCCCTCCCGGAACGCGCGCCGGGCGTGAATCCCCCGACCGAGGGGACCCAGGCGCACCTCGACTCCGGCGCGGCGACGCTCGAACGGCCAGAGCAGCATCACGCGAAGCGGCCGAGCAGCACGACCGAGCACAGGGCCATGCCGATGCCGAGCAGCTCGAGCACCGTGAGGCGCTCGCCGAACCCGGCGACGCCGAGGATCGTGAGGGACAGGACCAGGATAACGGCGTAGATCACGCCCGACGTGGCCAGCTTGAGATGACGGAACACGAAGACGGTTCCGAACGCGGTCGAGGCGTAGATGACGAAGCCGATCAAGAACCACCCACTCCGCCACGGAGCGACGACGTCGCTCGCGCGCTTGAGGAAGTAGTCCCCGACGACGGCGATGATGCTGAGCGCGGCGGTGGCCAGCATCGCCCAGGTCTTGATCGGCATGACTACCGTCCCGTTCCCGTATAAGAGGTTCGCCCCGCAACTCGCAACATTTCGGCCATCGACTGGTCCCCGGAGGCGACCCGGTCCCAGGTCTCCTGGCTACGTCCAACCAACCCGGGCCATGCTAAGCACTTCGCCCGTCGCAGCTTCGCCTACCAGATTTCGCCGTGACTCGATCGGCCTTGGACGGCACGGCCGTCCCCCTAAACCGGGACTGATCCTCCGATCCCGGCCTCGCATCCTGCGAGCGCAATCAGGCGTCAGGCCGTTTTGGCCCCGGTCCATGTCGCGCCCTGGAACGGGGTAAACCCGGTCTTGAGCGCAGCCACAAACTCCGCCTCGGGCAGTGGCTTACCGAACAGGTAGCCCTGCATCAACCGAAATCCCTGCCGCCGAAGCACGTCGCGCTGCTCCGCCCGCTCGACCCCCTCGGCCAAGGGCTCCACCCGGAGACTGCGCGCCATGGCCGCGACGGCCGCCGTGATCGCGGCGTTGTCCGGATTGATCTCGATGCCCCGCACGAACGAGCGGTCCATCTTCAGCATGTCGACGGGGAAACGCCGCAAGTAACTGAGCGACGAGTAGCCGGTGCCGAAGTCGTCGATCGCGATGCGCACGCCCAGCTCGCGGAGCTTGCGCAGCGTGTGCTCCGCGTCTTGCCCCTGATGCATCAGGACGCTCTCGGTCATTTCGAGAAAGAAGCTCTCGGGCGTCGTCCCCACTTCCCGGAGCGCTCGGCGCACGTGCTCCGCCAATCCGGGCCGGCGTACCTGTTGCCCCGAGAGATTCACTGCCATGGCCAGGGGGAAGCCGAGCGTGCGAAGTGACGCCTGGATTCGAATGGCCTCGGTGATGACCCAGTCGCCGATGGGGACGACCAGCCCGCACTCCTCGGCGAGCGGGATGAAGTCGTCCGGGCCGACGAGGCCCATCTCGGGGTGGTTCCAGCGGATCAGCGCTTCGGCGCCGATGGGCGTGTGCGCCGCCGTGTCGACGACGGGCTGCAGGTGCAACACCAGCTCGGAGCGCTCGAGTGCTTTCCGCAGGCCCGTCTCGAGCGCCAGGCGCTGGAAGGCGCGCGAGCTGAGCTTGGCGTCGTAGAACTGATAGTTGTTGCGTCCGGAGCTCTTGGCCGAGTACATGGCCACGTCCGCGTGCTTGAGCAGCGTCTCGGCGGTATCCCCGTCCTGCGGGTAGAGGCTGATGCCGAGGCTCGCCGTCATGAACACGTCGCCGCCGTGCAGGTGCATCGGCTCCTCGAACGAGGCCAGCACCCGCGCCGCGACCCGCGCCGCGTCTTCGGCCCGGGTGATCCCCGAGAGGCACATGATGAATTCATCGCCGCCGTGGCGGGCGAGCACGGCATCCGGTGCGTCCTCGGTGCCGCGCGTCAGCGGATCCGTGTCCCGCACCGCGCGACCGAGACGCGCGGCGACCTCCGCGAGCAGCTGGTCGCCGGCGCTGTGGCCGAGCGTGTCGTTCACCCGCTTGAAGTGGTCCAGGTCCATGAACATCAGCGCGACGAGGCGGCCCGCGCGGCGCGCGTCGGCGACGGCTTGCTCCACCCGCTCCTGGAACAACACCCGATTGGGCAGCTCCGTCTGGGCGTCGAAATACGCCAAGCGTCGGATGCGCTCCTCCGCCCGTCGCCGCTCGGTGATGTCCTGTAGCGTGCCTGCGAGACGAAGGGCTTTGCCGTCGGAGCCCACCAGGCACTCCGCCTGGCCATGTACCACCAGCTCGGAGTCGTCCGGCAGCAGCAGCCGGTGCTCGAGGCTGTACCCCGTCCCGACGCTGGCCGAGTGCGTCAAGGCGGCCTCGACGTCCGGCCGGTCGTCGGGGTGCACGCGGCTCAAGAACAGGTCCTGGGTCGGCACCATATCGGGATCGGGGACCCCCAACAGTCGCCGAGTCTCCGCGGACCAGTGGTGCAGTCCCGTTCCGACGTCCCATTGCCAGCTCCCCACGCGAGCGATGCGCTGTGCCGCGGCGAGGCGGGATTCGCTTTGCACCAGCTCGTCCATCGTGCGCTTGGCCCGCAGCAGGTAGCGAATCCGCTGGGCGAGCACGATCCAATGCACCGACTTCACCTCGAAGTCGGTCGCGCCGGCTTCGTAGGCCCGGGTAATGGCGCCCACGTCGTCCATGCCGGTGAGCATCACGATGGGAACGGTGCTTCCGCCGTGCAGCTTCCGCAGCGCGGCGCAGGTCTCGAAGCCATCCATCCCGGGCATGGCGACGTCGAGCAGCACCAGATCGGGCGCCCGCGCGACGAACACGGCCAGCGCTTCCTCCCCGCCGGTCGCTTCCATCACTTCCAAGCCCGCTTCCTCCAGGTACGCACGGAGGAAGGCCCGGGTGGTCGCGTCGTCGTCGACCGTGAGGATCACTGGCGGGCGAGGCTCAAGCAGTCCGGGCACGTCGTTCCTCCGCTACGGCTTGCTCCAAGGCCACCGACACCTGGGCGAAGAGCCGTTCGATTTCCGCGACCAGTTCAGGGACCCGGGCCGTGTCGTTCTCGCTGATCGCCTGTTCCACGGTTCGGAACAGCTCGGCCATGCCCGTGGCACCGAGCATCGCCGTGCTCGAGCGCAGCATGTGCGCGACGCGGGCCACACCCGGCCAATCGGCAGTGTCGCTGGCCGCGCGGAGCCGCTCGACGGCCGAGGGAGTCTCCCGCAAGTAGATCCCGACGAGCCTTTGGAACAGGTCCGCCTTACCGCTCTTCTGCATTTTCCGAAGGCCGTCGACGACTTGCTGATCCAGCACCGACGCCGGCGCCGCTGTCGGCCCCGACACCCGACCGGCGGGACCGGACTCCCGATGGCTCGGTCCCGAAACGCGATTGGCGGGACCGGACGGGCGCGCGATCGGCCCGGAGGTACGGCCCCCCGATCCGGCCGCCGGCGTAGTGGGGGTGCCCGCTGCCGACGTGGAGCCGTTGAGCCAGTGCCGCAGCACCTGGACGAGCTCGGTCTGCCGGAGCGGCTTGGCCAGATAATCGTCCATGCCGGCCGCGAGGCAGCGCTCGCGTTCGCCCTTGAGCGCCGAGGCCGTGAGCGCCACGACCGGGAGTCGCTTGCCGGCGGGCGTCGCGATCGAGCGGCGCCGGATTTCGGCCGTGGCCGCGAACCCGTCCATCACCGGCATCTGGCAGTCCATGAGCACGAGGTGCGCCGGATCGCTGGCCAGCCGATCGATCGCCTCGCTCCCGTCGGCGGCTTCCGATACGCGGCACTCGTATTCCTCGAGGAAGCCGACGATCACGGCACGGTTGACCGCGTTGTCATCCACCACCAGGACGTGCACGCCCGGGGCGGTGAACTCGGCGATCGGCACACTTTGCGGGCTCTCCGAGATCGACGGGGGCCGACCCATGAGGTTGCAGAGGCAGTCGAAGAGTTGGGATTGGCGCACCGGCTTGTTGAGGCACGCGTCGATGCCCGCGCGGCGGGTCTCATCCGAGTCGCCGCCGGTGCCGGCGGACGTGAGCAGCAGCAGCCGAATCCCGGCCAGCTCGGGTGAGCCGCGCACGGCGCGGGCGAGCTGCAGGCCATCCATGCCCGGCATCATGAGGTCCAGGACGGCCAGCTCGTAGGGCGAGCCGCGGCCCGCCGCTTCGATCGCCAGCCGCAGCGCCGACCCCGCGTCTTCGGCGCAGGTCACTTCCATGCCCCACGCGATCAGATTGCGCGAAAGGACCTCGCGGTTCGTGGCGTTGTCGTCCACTACGAGCACCTTGAGTCCCGGCAGGCGGTTGGGGACAGGGTGATCCGGGGCGGTGGCGCTTTGTTGCCGCTCGAGGCGGCAGGTGAACCAGAAGGTCGATCCCGCTCCGGGCGTGCTGTCCACGCCGATCTTCCCCTGCATCAGCTCGACAATCTGCTTGGAGATGGCGAGACCGAGTCCCGTGCCGCCGTACTTCCGGGTGGTCGAGCCGTCGGCCTGCACGAATGCGCGGAAGAGGTTGTCGCGGACCTCCGGACTGATGCCGATGCCGGTGTCCTGCACCTCGAACCGCAGCTCGACCGCGGCGTCGGACTGCGTCGTGGCGCGGACCCGGACCGCGACTTCACCCTTGTGCGTGAACTTGATGGCGTTGCCCACCAGGTTCATGAGGACCTGGCGCAGCCGTCCGGGGTCGCCCAGCAACGCGGCCGGCGCTTCCGCCTCGATCGCGCAGACCAGCTCGAGACCCTTTTCCTGCGCCCGTTGGGCGAGCAGCTCGCACACGCTCTCGACCGAGTCGCGCAGGTCGAAGTCCAGCTGCTCCAGCTCGAGCCGTCCGGCCTCGACCTTGGAGAAGTCCAGGATGTCGTTGATGATGTGCAGCAACGACTCGGCCGAGCCGTGGACGGTATCGGCGTAGCGGCGCTGTTGGGTAGACAGCTGGGTGTTGAGAAGCAGCTGCGCCATCCCGATCACGCCGTTCATCGGCGTGCGGATCTCGTGGCTCATGTTCGCGAGGAATTGCGACTTTGCCTTGCTGGCTTCTTCCGCCTGCCGGGCGAGCTGCCGCGCTTCCTGCGTGGTCGCCTCGAGCTGGGCCGTGCGCTCTTCGACCTTCAGCTCGAGATGTTTCTGGTATTCCTCGACTTCGTCGCGGTACGAGCGCAGGCGACCGACCATGGCCCGGAACGCAGTGGCAAGCACGCCGATCTCATCGTGTCCCTTGATCGGGATGTCGACATCGAGCCGCCCGCCGGCCACCGCCTGCGTGGCCGAGACCAGTGCGCCAATGGGCGCGGAGATGCGGCGGACGAGCACGTTGGCGATCAGGACGGCCAACAGGAGCAGCGCCAGCGCGGCGAGTGCGGCCTCCGTCACGAAGTCGCGCAGCTCGCGCCGGGTCAGCTCTTCGCTCAAGCCGAGCTGCACGTGACCGACGGGGCTCGTGCCCGAGCTGCCTTCACTCATGACGTCGCCGGAGAGCAGACTGGGGTTCTGCTTTCCGCCAACGGCGAGGGCGACGTCCACGAACCCGGCGTCGCTCGACTCGTCGAGCTTCACCCAATGCGCGTGCTCCGGGCCCGCGTCCTTCGGCTCGTGCCAGGGCGGCAGCTTCACGCCCGGCAGGAGCGCGTCTTCCAGGAGAACGCGGCCGTCGGTACCCACGAACCGCACATAGGCGACTTCGGGATCGGCTCGGAGGCCCTGGGCCACCTGACGCAGCGCCGAAAGATTCTGGGTGTACACCGCGAATTCGCTGTTCTCGGCCACGATGCGTCCGAGGGTCTCGCCTTTGCGGGAGAGACGCTCGAAGCTCACGGTCACCGTGCGAGGCACCGCGAGGGCGAGCAACGCCAGCGTCGTGAGCAGCACCGCGCCCACGGTCAGCATCCGGAGCTTGGCGGCCACGCTCAGGCCGCGGGTCAGGGGTCCCGGCTTCATTCCACCACCTCCGCCGCGTCGCGGACGACCTTCTCCGGGAACGCCAGCTTCATCTGCGTGGCCGTCCGCCGGTTGAGGGCGTAGCGCACCTTGCGCGGCGCCATCGGCGCGAGCGAGCTCGGGGCCTTGCCTTCCAGGATCTTGGACGCGAGCAGGGCGCACTGCGCCCCGATGTCGCCGTAGTCGCGGTCGAGCGCGTAGAGCGCACCGGCTTTGACCCAGGGCGTGGACTGCCCCACCAATGGGATCTGGTGCTGGAATGAGAACAGGAGCAGGGACTTCGCGGTCTCCGGATTGTAGATCATCGGGTCGGTGATGCCCCACAGGACGTCGGCGCCGTTAGAGAGGCTCTGGAGCGCGTCGGGGATCTGCTGGGGCGCATCGACTTCGTACGCTTGGATGTTGAGGTTCACACCGGCCGCGAGCTTTTGCGCCAGTACGATGCGCTCTTTGGCCTCGGCGGAGTGGTAGAGCACACCGACTCGCCGCTGTCCCGGGAGCAGGCGCGCCAGCCATTCCAGCTCGGTCTCGACCGGGAACTGGAGGAAGACGCCGGTCGCGTTCGGGGCACCTTCGATCTCGCTGGGCGTGAGGATCATGCCGGCGACGACCGGGACTCCGCGGAAGCGCTGCAGCGATTCGCGGGTCGCCAGCGTGCCGAGGGCGAGGACGAGGCTGGTCTTGCCGGAGCCGGCCTGGGCAAGCACCTGCGCGGCCCGGGCGGAGTCGCCCTGGAGTTGGAGGACCTGAAACGTGAGGGTGCCAGTCCCGCGTTCCAGCTCCTTACGGAAGCCGGCGAGGGCCTGCCGGTAGGGCTCGGCATCCTGGCTGACGACGATGACGACGCGCGTCGTATCGCGGGCTTGACCCGGCGCCGCGGGCGTCGGCGGAACCCCGAGGGCCGCCAGGATGAGGGCGAGCAAGCGCGAGAGCACGATCGCTAGAACTGGTAACGCGCGCCGACGCGGATCACGCGCCCGTCCTGCACGACCAAGTGCTGCGCCAGCTCTTCGCCGCCGGGATCGCTGTACCGGTTGTTGAAGATGTTGTAAACGCTACCCATGAACTGCGGGCCGTTCTTGAACGGTCGGCCGAGGACGGTCATGTTGACCACCGCGAACGCCGGAGCGTCCGGGCCGGCCAACGCGAGCCTCGAGCTCATGTAGCGGGCCTCGGCACTCAGCCGCAGGCGATCGCGCAGGAGCGGCACCGACGCACCCAGGCGCGCCAGATGTGTCGGAGCATTCACCGGCCGTGCGTTGGCATCCGGATCGCGGACGCCCGACAACGAATAGCTGGCGCGGGCTTCGACCGGTCCCACATTGGTTTCCGCCTCGAACTCGATGCCGTTGGCCGTGACCCGATTCAGATTCTCGAACACCAGGAGGTTGCTGACCGAGTCGGTGGTGAGACGGATCAGGTCGGACGCGCTGAAGTGGTAGAGCGACACGCTGGTGCGAAGCTTGGAGGACCACTGCCGCTCCGCGTCCAGCTCGAGGCTCGAAATCGTTTCCGGGCGAAGGCCCGGGCTGGCCTCCTGCGTCTGCCCGTCGTCGGCGTAGAACAATTCGTAGAACGTCGGCGCGCGGAACGCCCGACCGTACAGCGCCTTGAGCGTGGTGGAGCGATCGACCGAGTAGATGAGGGCCGCACGCGGATTCACCGTGCCGCCAAACGTCTCGTAGTGATCGTACCGGAGCCCGGTGTTGAGCAACAGCGAGCGCGTGATATGGAACTCGTCCTGCACGAAGCCCGCGCCCACCTGGGATTCTCGGTGGTCGTCGAGGTATACGGCGTAAGGACTGTCGTTGAAGACGCCCTGGTTCTGCCGCACATTCGCTCGGAACTCGCCCCCGATGATCAGCTTGTTGCGATCGCCGATCGGCTGCATGAACTGGGCTTCGACGCTGGCCCAATCGCCTTCGATGTAATCGCGGGAGAGGCCCGATGGATACGGATACGATCCGCTATAGCGGAAGCGATCGTACCCCACTTTCACCGAGAGCCGTGAAAGCTGGTGGAAGGTGTGCTCGTAGCGGGCGAACACGAAGCCGTGACCGTCCCACGTGGTTTCCCGCGGGTCGTTGAACGTCGTGCCGAACGACGCGGTCGGGATGTTCTTCCTTCGCCCCTGCACCCCGCCCTCGAGGCTCCAGTCGTGATAGATCACCTTCACGAAGCCATCGCCGGTCTTGTCGCCGTCGAGACCGTTCGCTTGTCCCCCGTTCGTGGACGCGAACTCGCTGAACGTGAGGTTGGGTCCTGAGGTGTTGTAAAATCCGCCCGCCGCCAGCACTTCGAGTCCGCCGGCCAGCTTCCGTCCATACATCCCGCGGGCGCGGTAGGAGCCGAAGCTGCCGCCGTCGGCGCTCACCTCGCCGCCCTGGAGCTGGCGCCCCTGGCGCGTCACGATGTTGATGACGGCGTAGAACGCGTTGGTCCCGTAGAGCGACGAGGCGGGACCACGAATCACCTCGATCCGATCCACGATGCTCAAGTCCACGGGTGACTCGGTACCGACCCGTGCGGCGTCGACGACGTTGTCGTTGACGCGATGGCCGTCGACGAGCATCAGGATGTGCGTGTTATAGTCGCCCGGGAGCGTGAACCCGCGGACGGCGACGTAGGTGTAGTTCCGGTCGTAGGTCGTGAAGAAGCCGCGGACGTTGTTGAGCGCGTCGCCGAGGGTGCGATACCCATAGCGGCGGATGTCGTCCTGCGTCACGACCGTGATCGAGGCGGGGGCTTCGCGCGGATCCTGCTCGTAGCGCGATGCGCCCGTGACACTGGGCACTTCCGTGAACAGCGCCTCTTCCTGTGCGTGGGCTCGTTGGGCCAGGGCCCCGGTGCCCAGCAGCAGAACGGCGGCGAGGACCAGGCAGCGCCCTGGGGGTCGCGCGGTCGAAGCCCGTGCCACCAACTCTTGCATAACGCCCCCCCGCCCCGTGTCGAACGGGGCGTAGTGCCGAGGAAACGACCGGAAGCACAATCAGTTACGTGATGCAGCCCCCGATACAGGAGCAGATCACATGCCACCGGCTGACGGCGTTTTTTGGGGGCCTACATCTATGGAAGGGGGTTCCGCTGTGAGACCGAGCGAATCCACTCATCGACCCGCTCGACCGCTTCGGCGAGGGCCGATTCGAGGGCGATCTTGAGGTCGGGGAGAAACTCCACGTTCGGGATCGCGCTGGCCGCGGTCTCGAGCCACCTCCTGGCGCCCGGCCACGCGGCGTGGATGTCGGCGGCGAGGACCAGC
>DATHMJ010000257.1:0-3409 GCA_035487215.1 Gemmatimonadales bacterium | reverse complement strand
GCCGTACGGCCCGCGCGACGCCAGTCGCACCGTGCCGTTGTCCTGCTGGCCGCTGAAAATGTGGTAGGGGAACTCGTCGTCCACCGCGAGGTGATAGAACTGTCCGGTGGGTTGATTGTACCAGCTCGACCAGGTGGCGCCGCCGTTGAGCGTCACCGACGCGCCCTGGTCCACGCCGGTGATGCGGTGCGTGGCGTCGGCGGGATTGATCCAGAGGAAGTGGTAATCGTCGCCGCCGGGTGAGCCCGTCACCGACTCGAAGTGTTTGCCGCCGTCGGTGGATTTCTGGATGCCGCGACCCATGACGTAGATCGTGTTCGAATCGTCGGGCGAGACGGTGAGCCGGCCGAAGTAGCTGCTCGAGAGCGACGGATCGTTGTTCATGAGCTGCCAGGTCGCGCCGGCGTCGGCGGAGCGGTAGATGCCGCTGAAGCTCCGCGCCAGCTTCGCATCGGTGACCGGCGAGCCCTCGGAGGCGATGGTGGCATACACGATCCGCCCGCCGCTCCCGCGTGCGACGCCCAGGCCGATCCGTCCCACGGTGCCGGTGGGAAGGCCGCCGGCCAGGCGATGCCAGGTGAGCCCGCCGTCATCGCTCTTGTAGATCCCGGACCCGGGTCCGGCCTGCGGCTGGAAGTAGTCGAGCCACGGATGCATCCGCATCTGCCACGCGGCGGCGTACACGACGGCGGGCTTTTCCGGATCCCACGCCAGGTCCACGGCGCCGGTCGAATCGCCGGCATCGAGGACGTGCTGCCAGTTTTTCCCGCCGTCGGTCGAGAGGAAGACCCCGCGCTCCGGGTTCGGGCCGAACACGTGACCCAGCGCCGCGACGAGCACGCGATTCGGATCGGAGGGGTCTACCAGGATCGCACCGATGTGTCGCGTCAGGCCGAGCCCGGCGTGGGTCCAGGTCTCGCCCCCGTCGGCGGAGCGATAGATGCCGTCGCCCGCCATGATGTCCCAGCGCGCGTCTACTTGCCCGGTGCCGGCGTAGAGGACCTGGGGATCGGAGGGCGCGACGGCCAGCGCGCCGATCGCCGCCGAACGCTCCCGCTGCATCAGCCCGCGCCATGTGCGGCCGGCGTCGGTCGTCTTCCACACGCCACCGCCCGCGCTGCCGAAGTAGTAGGTGTTCGGCTGACCCGGCACGCCGGCCACCACCGTGGCCCAGCCCGCGCGCCAGGGGCCGACGAAGCGCCAGTGCAGGTCCTGGTACGCGGTCGGGGGAACGGGGTCGCCGGGTCCAGTCGTGGGCAACACCCGGGGATGCGGACGCGGTGCTTGGCCCGGAGAGACGAGTATGAGGGCGAGGGAGATGAGGAGGCGTGGGGGCATTAGTTAGCCGTTAGCCGTGAGCCGTTAGCTGGAGCCGTTAGCTGTGAGCCGTAAGCCTGAGCTGAGGCCGGAAGCACCGTAAGCTAACGGCTAACGGCCAATGGCTAGTAACTTTCCGCATGCCTTCCATTTCCCTGTCGTCCATTCACGTGTATCCCGTCAAAGCCTGCGGTGGCCTGTCGCCCACCGAGTGGGACGTGGACGACTTCGGTCTCTCGCACGACCGCCGCTGGATGGTCACGACCCTCACCGGCGTGTTTCTCACCCAGCGGGAAGAGCCGAGGCTGGCGCTGATCCGTCCGGAGCTCACGGACGACGCACTGGTGCTCCGCGCGCCGGGAATGCCAGTGCTGTCGCTGCCGCTGGTCCCGGCGAAGCCCGACCGCGTGCGCATCGAGGTGTGGGACGACGTGACCGAGGGCGTCCCCGTCGCGCCCGAGGCCGCGCAGTGGCTGAGCCGCTACCTGGGCGCGCTGGTCCGGCTCGTCTGGATGCCCGACGACGTGCGTCGCCCCACCGACCCGATGTACGCCCACGGCTATCGCGTGAGCTTTGCCGACGGGTTCGGGTTCCTGCTCCTCTCCGAGGCGTCGCTCGAGGATCTCAACCGCCGGCTGGAGACGCCGCTCCCGATGAACCGCTTCCGGCCCAACCTGGTCGTGCGGGGGACGCAGCCCTTCGCCGAGGACGGCTGGCGCCGGTTCCGGGTGAACGGGATCGAGCTGGATGTGGTCAAGCCGTGCGACCGCTGCGTCGTCACCACCACCGACCAGGACACGGCCGAGCGGGGCAAGGAGCCGCTCCGCACGCTCGCCACGTTCCGGCGGCGCGACGGCAAGGTGCTGTTCGGGCAGAACCTGGTGCACCGGGGCACCGGGCGGCTCGCGGTCGGCGCGCCGGTCGAGGTGCTCGCCTGAGCCCGCGCACGCCGTGACCCAGCTGAGCCTCGCCGGCGTGGGCATCGACTTCGCCGCGCATCCGCTTCTCTCCGACGTCACCTTCACCGTCGCCTCGGGCGACCGCTGGGGGATCGTCGGCCGCAACGGCAGCGGCAAGACCACGCTGTTCCGCCTGATCACCGGTGACCTGGATCCGACCCGCGGGACGATCGCCCGCGCGAGCGGGCTCCGCATCGCCGTACTCGATCAGCTGCGCGAGTTCGCACCCGGATCCAGCGTGTGGGACGTGGCCGCGGAGCCGTACGCCGAGCTCTTCGAGCTGGAGCGGTCACTGCACGAGCAGGCCGCGCGCATCGCCGAGCTGTCGGATCATTGCCCGCCGGCGCTGCTCGAGCGCTACGGCCACGACCTCGAGCGCTTCAGCCACGAGGGCGGCTACGAGGCCCACGCCCGGGTCGACGCGGTCCTCCACGGCCTCGGCTTCGATCCCGAGGCCGCCCACGATCAGTCGGCCGCCACGCTGAGCGGCGGTGAAGCGGGCCGCCTCGGCCTGGCGCGGCAGCTCGCCGCGCCAGCCGACATCCTGCTGCTCGACGAGCCCACCAACCACCTCGATCTCGATACGACCGCGTGGCTGGAGAGTTATCTGCTCGCCACCGAGGCCACGGTGCTGGTGGTGAGCCACGACCGCGCGTTCCTCGCGCGCGTGGCGGATCACATGCTGCACCTCGAGGGTGGCCGGGCCGTCGCCTACGACTGCGGTTACGCCGACTTCCTGCGCCAGCGCGCCGAGCGACGGCTGTCGCAGGAGCGGGCGTACGAGCAGCAGCGCCGCAACGTCGCCGCGGAAGAGGACTACATCCGGCGCAACATCGCCGGCGGGAACAGCAAGCAGGCCAAGGGGCGCCGCCGCCGGCTCGACCGGGTGGAGCGATTGAGCGCGCCTCCGGGCGAGGACGGCACGATGGCGGTCCGCTTGCAGGCATCGAGCCGAGGCGGAGATCAGGTGCTGGTGATGGAAGACGTGCGCATCGCGATCGGCGCGCGCGAGCTGGTTCGCGATTTCTCGGCCGTGGTACGGCGCGGCGAAGTCGTGGGATTGGTCGGCGCGAACGGATCGGGAAAGTCCACGCTGCTCCGTACGATCGCCGGCGAGCGCGCCGCGGCCGACG
>DATHMJ010000256.1:0-2219 GCA_035487215.1 Gemmatimonadales bacterium | reverse complement strand
GGACTCATCGTGAGTCTGGGCAGGTGCTGAACCGCCGGGGGATAGTCGCACTCATGCGACACGGCCACCAGACTCGCGAGCCCGCCCAGCGCGGCTACCATCTCGGTCGCCGCCGGCAGCAGCGTGACGACGCGCGGCTGGCGATCGTCAGACATGGATCAGCGCCGCGCGACGCGGTTTGGCACCGTGCCCGGCCCCATGGCGTCGACCGCGATAAGGCCTGCAGGAGCGCGAGACGGGGCGATGGTCGCCATACGGTTTTCCGAGTCGAGGGGTCTGAATGGGCAGACCAGCGAAGGGAAGTGTAGGGCGGCCAGGGTCGCTTGGGGAGTGGCGCACGGGGTGGTACCTTGTTCTCATATGCGTCCCGGAACTGTGCTCGGAGCCCTCCTCATTTTGGCCGGCGTGATTGCCCTATCCGTCGGCGGGTTCTCCTTTTCCACGCGGGACAAGGTCGCCGAGATCGGACCGGTTCAAGTCACGACCGAACACGAGCGCGCCGTACCGCTTTCCCCCCTCCTCGGCGCGATCGCCATCGGGGCCGGGGTCATCCTCATCGTCGCCAGCAGCCGCAAAGCCAGCTAGCTCGGCCGCCGGAGAACCGGGTCTTCGTCCCCGACGTTGAAACAGACGGCGGCTCAGCGCCTGGCGCTCAGGGACGTGACGATGCATTACCCAAGCGTGCCCCCTCCGCCCTCTTCCCGTTCCTCGCCCGACGCCGGCCGCCCAGCCGGGCCCCTCGCGCTCACGGCGCAGGCCTCGCTCCGCGATCGGCTGATTGCCCGCGATGAGCGCGCCCTGGTCGAGCTGATCGAGATCGCGAGCCCGTGGCTCCTCGGGCTCACCCAGAGCATGCTGCGCGATCAGGACGAGGCCGAGGAGGTCGTGCTCGAGGTCTTTCGCATCGCCTGGGACCGGGTCGGCTCCCTCGCCGGCGAGCACGAAGGGTTGATGCCCTGGCTGCTCCGCATCGCCCGCAACCGCGCGATCGACCGGCTTCGCCGTCGGAGCCGCTGGCGGCGGAAGACGGAGCGGGCGCAGGCGTTCGGTGGCCTCGGCGCGGCCACGGCGGCGTTTCAGGAGCCCGACGAGTCGGCAAGTCCCGGCTGGCACGTCCACGAGGCGGTCCACGCGGCGCTCAAGAACTTGCCGGACGAGCAGCGGGAGGTCGTGCGGCTGGCGTACTTCGGCGGCCTGACCCACTCGGAAATCGCCAAGGAGCTTGGAATCCCGATGGGCACTGTAAAGACCCGCCTGCGACTCGCCTTCGACAAGCTGAGGCTGTCGCTCGGATCCCTCCAGGATTGGGTGCGATGACGCCGCACGACTGGTACGTGGAGAATCGGGTCGCGTACGTCGCCCGGGCCCTCGAGGTGCGGGAAGAGCGCGTCTTCGCGGACCACATGGCCCGCTGCGACGAGTGTACCCGCGAAGTCACCGCGCTCCAGCGCGACCTCGGTCCGCTGCCGATGGCGGTGGCACCCGCGGCTCCGCGACCGGGTCTGTCACGGGAGCTGGCAGACGGGGTGCTGCATCGTCCCGCCCCCTGGCACCTCGTCCCCGCCGTCGCCGCGGCCGCGGCCATCGTGCTTGCCGCCGGCCTCGGCGTGCGAGAGCGGCAAGCCGTGTCGACGGCCGAGTCGGCCTTGTCCCAGCGCGAGCACGAGCTGGCGGCACTCCGCGATACTCTGTCCATCATGCGCCAGGCGCAGCACATCGTGCAACGCGACATCGCGATGGACGGCCACAAGGGCGGTCTCGTCATCTTCGACGACCCCGTCACCCATCGCTGGAACGTCGTGATGCACGGGTTGCCGAGAGCGCCCGCCGATTCGGTCTATCAGTTCTGGTTCATCACGCAGAACGGCATGGTGCGATCGGTCGAGCTGAGCTGCGACAACGATCGCCCCGCGTTCGCGACCGTGGGAATGCCCGACTCGCCGGGGCCCGTCATGGGCGCGGCCGTCACCGTCGAGTCCGCGGTCAACCGGACCGCGGAGCCCAGCGGCCCGATGCTGGCACACGTGCAGTTTTGAGGGGCTTACCGCTGTAGGGTGGTGTCGGGGGGAGGGAGCGGTGGAGTCGAGTCGGGCACGTCGACAGTATCGATACCGTCAACCCGCCAGGCCGGAACGTAGTCGGTTTCTTCCTCTCCACCGAAGTGCGGGACCAGCCCTTCTGGCACGCTGTCGTTCGGAATGATGACTCCGTTGGCGCCG
>DATHMJ010000255.1:0-6543 GCA_035487215.1 Gemmatimonadales bacterium | reverse complement strand
GGTGAGAACCGACACCGTGAGCCTGCGATCCAAACCGAACCAGCTCGGCCGCCAGTTGAGCTGAAAGTCGAGCGAGGGTTGCCACGGACCGGTGCACGAGTTGCGTCCGGCGATCGCCCCCAGTTGGCTCTCCAGGCAGTCACGCACGCCGGACGGCACCGTGGCGAGCAGCGTCTGCATCGCCCCGGCGACCGCTGCATCGGATGCTGTCGCGGGGTTGAAGACGAACGCCCGGTCGTTGCGGGCTCCGTCTCCGTTTATGTCCGCGCCGACCAGCGGCGTAAACGGCACCCCGGAGCTGAGTCGTCCGATCGCCGTGAGCTCGAGCGCGCCTGTCACCGGGTAGGTAATCGTGGTGAGAATCGCGTGCCGCCGCTCGAAGTTGCTCGTCGCCCACTCGGGGATGTTAGGGTTCCCGGCCGTTGTCGGCGCGGCGAAGCCCTGCGTGCCGCCACCGCCCGAGAAGGACGACTGGTCCTCCGCGCGCGTGTAAGTGTACGAGACGCGGAAGCTCGCCCCGCGTCCCGTCACGCCCCCAAATCCGACCGTCACCTGCTTGGTCTCCGAGGCGAGATTCGACTCCACCTCCAGCACCTGGCCGAATGCCGGATCGATGCGCGCGTTCTCGGGGCTCAGCGCCCCCGTCGTGGGAACGATGGCCGAGGCGGGGACATACACGGGCCGGTTGCCCTCCGCCGCGAGTGTGAAGGCCGGCGCGGTGGCCAGGTTCAGGTCGCGGAACCCGTACTGGCTCACCCCTCTCGCCCAGCTCGCGTCCACCGACAACGAGAACGTGCCCAGGATGGGACGCTGAATGCCGAGCGAGGCGCGCCACGCGCGGGGCGCGGAGAATCCGGGATCGAGCACCGTGACATTGGGATGCGGCGTCACGGCAACGGTCGTCACCGTGTCGGTGCAGTCGCCGGGGATCGCACTCGGGTCCTGGAGGTAGGTGGACCAATCCGGTATCGGAACGGCGGCACCGATGCATACCAACTGGGTCTCAGCGTTCGAGAGGCCTGGAGCCGCGAGCGCCGAGCTGTACAACGTCGTCGGCGTCGGGCTCCTGAACTCCCCGATCCCGCCGCGCAAGATCGTGGCGCCCGCCCCGACGCCACCAGCACCACCACCACCCAACATCCACGTGAATCCGACGCGAGGTGAGAGATGGATCTCGCTCGGCACATGATCCGTGCGCAAGCCAAAGGCGGAATCAACGGCAGGGTTGAAGGCCGGCGCGCCGCTGAACGCGGACGTCTCCAAACGCGCCCCATAGGCCAGCTGGAAACCGCGCGAGCGCCAAGTGTCGCCCAGATAGGCGGCCCCGTTCCACGCGGTGCCGGCCTGTTCCAATGGCGCCAGGTTGCGGGTGAACTGCTCCGGCTCCCCGGCTTCGAGCGCGCCCAACGAAGGGTACAGGAACGTCCCGAACTGATTGGGCGTCTGGTCCTGCTGGAAATGCGCGCCGTTGAGGTACAACCCAAGCTTGATCCGATGACTCGCCGATCCGGGCAGCCACGAAAGCTCCTCGGTCAGCTCGACCGATGTGTTTCTGCTGCTCTGAGGAAAGCCCGCGTTCCCGCCGAAGCCGAACGTCGTGACGCCGAGCGTCGTGTCCGAGGCGTCCGAAGCGACCTGGACCCTTCCTTGTGGAAGCGTGAGGTACGCCGACCCGTCGCGGTGATCCACGGAGAGATAGGCTCGGAAGTCGTTCACGAAATTGCCGGAGAAGTACGACGTCAGGGAGCCAAGCACGCCGCCGCCGTGATCCGAGCTGGTTCCGCCGGTGGCGGGAAGCGCAAGCGAGCCCACCCGCGTTGGATCCTGCGAGGTCAGATGGCCGTCAAATCGGAGCGTGATGGTCTGCGCGTCGGAGGGCTTCCAGTCGAGCCGCACGAGTCCGGTGCCCGTATTGTTTGCCCGGTCGTCGGGAATGCCGGGCAGAGTGAGGGGAACTCCCGTCGCGCCCGCGAGCGAGAGAAACCGGGCGACAGAGTCGGCGCTCACGCCGAGCCGCGTCAGCGTGGCGGGGTCCACGGTCGTGAGCGAAGTGAGTGCCTGATCGCGCCAGCGGCCCTGGAGCGCCCCGAAAATGAAGAGGCGGTTGTGCACGATGGGGCCGCCCATCCCGCCGCCTAGTTGATTCTGGGTGAAGCCTTGGCCGAAGGGCGATGAGGTCTCGCCGCCCCAGGCAAGATCGCGGTCCCGGAGCGTGTAGGTGTAGGAGCCCTGCGAGACGTTGGTCCCGCTGCGCGTGGTCGATGCGACCAGACCGCCGCTGAACGCGCCCCGGGCCACGTCGTAGGTGTTGGTCACGACGCGGGTGTTGCGCACCGCATCCTGGGGAACGCTGCCGCTGCCGAACGAGGCGCCGTCGAGCGTAATGTTGTTCGCGTCGGGACGCAGGCCAGCGACCGAGAACGCCGCGTTGGTGGAGTCCGTCCCGCTGATCGCGACGACGCCAGGCGCCAGCGTGGCCAGCACGTTGGGATCCGACGCGTCGATGGGCAGGCGATCCACCAGCTCCTGACTCAGGTTTCGCTCGGTCGACCCGGGACCCGCCCCCTCGTCGCGCTGGCGCGGGACGCGGCCCCGCACTGTGATCTCCTCGAGCGTCGTCGCAACCGGCGACATCCGGACGTTCACCACCAGCCGGTCCTCGTCGGCTTGACGTGACAGATTGAGTCGCGCCGGGGCCATCCCGATGTAGCGCACGAGAATCTGATACTGGCCCCCGCCGTCAGGAAACACGATCGTGAACCGGCCGCGCGCGTCGGTCGTGCGTTGGCGGGAGATCTGCGTCTCGGCCGCGGTGGCCTCGACGGTGGCGTCCGCGATCGGCTGTCCTTCCGGGCCGGTCACGGTGCCGGTGATGATGTCCGTGTTCGCGCCGACCTGGCCGGCGACAGGCCGGGCCAAGCCTAACAGCAGAGGTACGAGCAGCAGCAGGTATCTCGGCCGGGGCACGGGGACGTCCTCAAGAGCAGTCTCTCGATATACGAACTTCGGCGGCCCGGCGTTTAGAGACCGGGGCTGAGACCGAGCCCCTCCTTGAGGCCGGTGAAGACGAACTGGACGGCGACGGCGGCGAGCAGGAGGCCCATGATGCGGGTCATCACCCGAATTCCCGTCTTGCCCAGACGGGAGAGCAGGGCCTCACCGGCGCGCAGAGTGAAATAGGACAGCACCCCGGTCACGACGATCGCGGAGTAGAGGGTGACCACGGTGACGGGCTCGTGGGCTTGGCCGGCGAGTACGACCACGGTCGAGATGGCTCCGGGACCGGCGAGCAAGGGAATCGCCAGGGGTGTGAGGGCCACGTCTTCCTTCTCCCGTCCCTCCTGCAGCTCGATCCGACCTTCCTGAGTGGAACGCTCGCCCCGCAGCATCTCCATGGCGGTGAACCAGAGAATCAGCCCACCGGCGGTGCGAAACGCGGGCAGCGTGATCCCGAACGCGCGGAAAATGAAGGTCCCCGAGGCGGCGAAGACGACGAGGAGGATTGTCATCGAGACACACGCGCGCAGCGCGGTCCGCCTTCGCTCCTGGGCCGTTTCGTTCTGCGTGATCACCAGATAGGCGGGGACGACGGCAACCGGGTCCACGATGAAGAGGACCGACGTGAAGGTCACGAGGGCGAAACGCGCGAATTCGGTCACGGCCGGGATGGAGAGGACCGCGAATGTTGCGGGGATCGGTCCGCGTGCGCCAGCCCGGGCGGCTGCCAGGCGGGTGACGGGGCGGTATCTTCCGGCATGACGCTCGGTGTTTTCGAAACCGCTGGGCGAGGCAGCGGCTTTCTCCGGCGTCGAGAAGCGAGCTACCTCCCCACAGGGGGAGACGTGCACGTCGGCGAGCGTGTGGTGCGCCAGTACACGCTTCGGACCGGTGACGAGGTCGAGGGCGAGACCCGCCCCGGCACCAAGGGCCGAGGCCCGACCCTGGAGCGGGTGACGGCGATCAACGGGCGCGCACCCGACACGCTCGGGCACCGCCCCGAGTTCGGCCAGCTCGGCGCGGTCCATCCGCATACGCCCCTCAGGCTGGAGTGCCCACTCGTTCGGCAGGGACAGCCCGATTACACCAATCGCGTGATCGATCTGTTGTGCCCGCTGGGCAAGGGTCAGCGGGCGCTGATCGTGGCGCCCGCAAAGGCGGGCAAGACGATGGTCCTCCAGGCGATCGGCGAAGGCATCAGCGCCAACTACCCCGACGCGGCGCTCTTCATCCTGCTGGTGGACGAGCGACCGGAGGAAGTCTTCGAAATGGAGTCGGCGGGATTCGGGGAGGTCGTTGCGTCGAGCTTCGACAATCCGCCGGCGCGTCACGTCGCCGTGGCCGAGCTCCTGCTGGAGCGGGCGAGGCGGCGGGTCGAGCTGGGAGACGACGTCGTCTTGATCGTGGACTCGCTCACCCGGCTGGCCCGAGCCTACAACGCCGTCGAACGCGGCACGGGACGTACGCTTTCAGGCGGACTCGACGCCCAGTCGCTCGAGAAGCCCAAGCGCTTCCTCGGCAGCGCGCGGGCGGTGGACTCGGCGCACGCGGCGGGGTCGCTCACCATCATCGCGACGGCTTTGGTGGACACCGGGAGCAAGATGGATCAGGTGATCTTCGAGGAGTTCAAAGGAACCGGCAACAGCGAGCTGGTGCTGAGCCGGGAGTTGGCGGAGCGGCGGATCTTTCCCGCGATTGACCTCGTGGCGAGCGCCACCCGGCGGGAGGAGCTGCTGCTGAGCCCGGAAGAGCTGGCCGTGTCACGAGCGGTGCGCCAGCGGATCGCGGGGATGTCCCCGACGAACGCGATCAACGACTTGCTGGGTGAGCTCAAGGGGACGAAGACCAACGCCGAGCTGGTGGCCAAGCTGGCCGCATCCTGAGAGACACAGAGGCACAGAGAACTGCAGTTGCTGCTGCAGTTTCGGCGTCCGCTCACCGAATGTCGTCAATACCAGCCGATGGGCTTCTCGTCGAGGTTGATGTAGACCTGCTTGGTCTCCAGGTACTCCTCGACGCCCCAGTGCCCCAGCTCGCGGCCGAACCCGGACGCCTTGTAGCCGCCCCACGGGGCCTCCACGAAGGTCGGCTGCATGTGGTTCACCCAGACGATCCCCGCCTCCAGCGCCTTCACCACCCGGAACGCCTTGAAGATGTCGCGGCTCCACACAGCGGCGGCGAGACCGTAGGGCGTGGCGTTGGCGATTCGCACTGCTTCCGCTTCATCCTTGAACGGGATGACGCTCATGACCGGCCCAAAGATCTCTTCCTGCGCGATCCGGGCGGCATTGTCCACGTCGTAGAAGATGGTCGGCTCCACGTACCACCCGCGGTCGTGTTGTTTGGGGACGCCGCCTCCGACCGCGAGCTTCCCTTCCTGCCGCCCCACCTTGAGGTAGCGCACGACCCGGTCCCGCTGTGCCGCGCTCACGAGGGGGCCCATCTTGTTGTTGCGGTCGAGACCGCTGCCGACCTTGATGGTCTTGGCCTTGGCTGCCGCCGCGTCCACGAACTTGCGGTAGATGTCGCGTTGCACCAGGACCCGGCTGCCCGCCGAACACACTTCACCCTGGTTGACGAACACGCCGAACAACGCGCCATCGACGGCGTTCTCGAAGTCGGCGTCGCTGAAGAAGATGTTGGGTGACTTGCCGCCCAGCTCCAGCGACACGCGCTTGAGCTGATCGGCGGCGTTGCGCATGATCTGCCTACCCACCGCCGCGCTCCCCGTGAACGCGATCTTCCGCACTTCGGGGTGTGTGACGAGCGGGGCACCCGCCCCGGGCCCATCGCCCGTGACGATGTTGACGACGCCCGGGGGCAGTCCCACGGTCTCGAAGTCCTTGGCCAGCTCGAGAATCGAGAGAGGAGTCTGCTCGGCGGGCTTGAGGACGACCGAACACCCCGCCGCCAGCGCGGGAGCGATCTTCCAGGCCGCCATCATCAGCGGATAGTTCCACGGGATGATCTGTCCGGCGACGCCGACCGGCTCGCGCAGGGCGAAGGCGACCGCGTCCGCGGGCACGGGAAGGACTTCTCCATTGATCTTCGTCGCGAGGCCGCCGTAGTACTCGAAGCAGGTGGCGGTGTCGTCCATGTCGTACTCGGACTCGGCGATGGGCTTGCCCGAGTTCCGGGTTTCCAGCTCCGCCAGCTCGCTGCGCCGCGCCCGAATCCGCTCGGCGAGCCGCAGCAGCACGCGGCCGCGCTCCTGCGCAGTCGTCGTCTTCCACCCGCCGTAGAACGCACGATGCGCCGCTTTGACCGCGCGATCGATGTCGTCGGCCCCACCGGCGGGGCAGGTGGCGATGACCTCTTCCGAGGCCGGGTCGTATACGTCGAAGGTCTTCCCGCCCCGGCCGTCCACGAACTTCCCGTCGATGTACATCCGGTAGGCGGCGGCCTTTCCGCTCTTGGCCGCCTTCTGCCGGGTTTTGGCCGATGTCGTCATCACGCTTCTCCCGGCCGGTTCATGGCGTTAAGCGGCGACCACGGTGAGCCGAGCGACTCCCTGCTCCGGCTCTGGCCGCTGGGCGCGAAAGGGGC
>DATHMJ010000254.1:0-3803 GCA_035487215.1 Gemmatimonadales bacterium | reverse complement strand
TTCCCGGCCGAGATCCTCTACGGCGCGTATCCGAACCTGCAATTGAGTGTCGGCACCACCCTGGCCACTGACCCGCGGGACATCGACGACCGTCCCAAATCCGGGGATCTACAGGTGAGTGCGCTCTACAACTTCAACCAGGAAACGATCAGCCTGCCGGCCTTTGCCCTGAAGGTGGGCGTAGACACGCCGACGGGTGTTGGTGCCCGCGGATACGGTGTCGAGCTGAAAGGCATCGTCACGAAGTCCATCGAGCACCTCAGTCTCCATCTCAATGCCGGATACGAGTTCCTCATCGCGACGAGCCGGGGGGATCGGGACGGGCGCTACAAGACCGCACTGGGGGCGAGTTATCCGATCGGTGCTCCGCAATTCACCCGGGCGACGCTCGTGGGCGACGTCTTCGCCGAGCAGCCCCCGCGGCGAGGCGAGTCGACCGTCGTCGGAGTGGAGGTCGGCGTACGATACCAGCTAACTCCTCGGATGGTCTGGGACGTGGGGATCGGGAGCGAGTTTGCCGGACCGGCCCATCGAGCCGATCTGTTCATGACGACGGGCTTCTCGTTCGGCTTCTGACCATGCGCCGAGTCGCGGAGGGATCGAGCGTGAGAGACCCAGTGTGCGGGATGGACGTGGAGCCGGGCCACGCGGGAGGCGGCAGCGCCGAGCACCAGGGCACGGCGTACTGGTTCTGCAATCCGGCCTGCCGGGAGAAGTTCGTCGCCGATCCCGCACGCTATCGCGATGCGCGGCCGAGCTCAGGTGGGACCGCGGACACCCGCATCTACACGTGCCCGATGCACCCGGAGGTACGCCAGGTCGGTCCCGGCAGCTGCTCGAAGTGCGGCATGGCCCTCGAGCCCCTTGAAGTGACCGCGGCCGACGAGGGGCCGAGCGGCGAGCTGGTCGATATGACCCGGCGGTTCTGGGTGGGCCTGGCACTCACCGTTCCGGTTTTGACGCTGGCAATGTCAGAGATGGCGGTGCCCGCCCTGGTCGAGCGGATGAGCTCGACGGTGCGCCTCTGGGCCCAGCTCGTGTTCTCGGCGCCGGTCGTCCTCTGGGGCGGCTGGCCATTCTTTGTCCGCGGCTGGAAGTCGATTGTCACCCGCAACCTGAACATGTTCACCCTGATCGCGCTGGGGACGGGCGCGGCGTTCGGCTACAGCGTATTTGCCGCGCTCATGCCGGAGGCGCTTCCCCTCGGGATGCGGCACGGCGGGGTGCCGCCCGTGTACTTCGAGGCGGCCGCGGTGATCACCACGCTGGTGCTGCTCGGTCAAGTGCTGGAGCTGCGGGCCCGCAGCGCCACGTCCGGGGCGATCCGGGCCTTGCTCGGCCTGGCCCCGAAGACGGCGCGGCGGCTCCGCGACGACGGCCGCGAGGAGGACGTCCCGCTTGGCCACGTCCAGGTGGGCGATCGGCTGCGCGTGCGTCCGGGCGAGCGTGTCCCCGTCGACGGGATCGTGCGCGAGGGCTTGAGCGCGGTTGACGAATCCATGGTGACCGGCGAGTCCATCCCGGTGGAGAAGACGCCGAACTCTCGCGTCACCGGCGGCACCGTGAACGGCACCGGCAGCTTCGTGATGCGGGCGGAGCGGGTCGGTGCGGACATGCTGCTCGCGCAGATCGTCCGGATGGTCTCCGAAGCCCAGCGGAGCCGCGCGCCCATTCAGCGGCTGGCCGATGTGGTGGCGGCATGGTTCGTGCCCGTGGTCGTGTTGATCGCGGCGGCCACCGCGATCGGGTGGGGCGTCTTCGGTCCCGAGCCACGGCTCGCCTACGCCCTGGTCAATGCGGTGGCGGTACTGATCATCGCGTGTCCGTGTGCGCTCGGGTTGGCCACTCCCATCTCGATCATGGTCGCCACGGGGCGCGGGGCGCAGGCTGGCGTGCTCATCAAGAGTGCCGAGGCGCTCGAGATGATGGAGAAGGTGGATACGCTGCTCGTCGACAAGACCGGCACGCTGACCGAGGGCAAGCCTCGGCTCGTTTCTGTCGTGACGGGGGAAGGGATCCCCGAGGACGAGGTGCTGACCGTCGCCGCAGGGCTCGAGCGGGGCAGCGAGCATCCGCTGGCGGCCGCGATCCTGGCCGGCGCCACCGAGCGGCGGTTCCTGCCCGCGGAGATCACCGACTTCCGCTCCTTGACGGGTCGGGGCGTGATGGGCACGGTCGCGGGCAAGCGGGTGGCCCTCGGTAACTCACGTCTACTCCAGGAGCTGGGCGTCGACGCCGGCCTGCTGGCGGCCAAGGCGGAGGCGCTGCGGTCCGAGGGCCAGACCGTGATGCTCCTCGTGGTCGGCGACAAAACGGTGGGCCTCCTGGGGGTGGCCGACCCCATCAAGCCGAGCACACCGGAGGCGATTCGCCTGCTCCATGCCGAGGGGGTGCGCGTCCTCATGCTTAGTGGCGATAGCCGCGCGACCGCGCAGGCGGTAGCGCGCGCACTCGGTCTCGACGACGTGATCGCGGAGGTGCTTCCCGAGCAGAAGGCCGAGGTGGCGCGTCGCTTGCGGGCTGACGGCCACGTGGTGGCCATGGCCGGCGACGGCGTCAACGACGCGCCCGCCCTGGCGGCCGCCGACGTGGGTATCGCCATGGGCACCGGTACGGACGTGGCGATGGAGAGCGCAGGGATCACGCTCGTCAAAGGCGACCTGCGCGGCATCGTCCGAGCGCGGCGGCTATCGCGCGCGACCATGCGCAACATCCGCCAGAACCTGGTTTGGGCGTTCATCTACAACGTGCTGGGCGTGCCGGTCGCGGCGGGCGTGCTCTACCCGTTCGTCCCGATTCTGCTGAGCCCAATGATCGCGAGCGCGGCGATGAGTCTCAGCTCGGTGTCCGTGATCGCCAACGCCCTGCGCCTCCGGCACATCGAGTTGTAGTTCGCCAGGGCGGAGGACTCCCAATCCCTAGCGCAAATTCATGTGCTTGGGGTCCGGAGGGGGCTTGGCGGCGGCCAGCGCTGCGGCTTGCGTTTGACCGGGTGCCTGGAACCGTGCGCGGAGCGCACTGGGTATTCTACCCGAAGGTCAATGTATGAATCCCATCAGGCTCACCTCGGTACGTGATGCTATCCATACCTGCCGTCGAGGATCGTAGGGTATCCGACCCACTGCCGGCCTCGGATTCTGCGGGTGAGCATTGCGCTCCGGCGCGGCCCCGGGAGTGCCGCTGGTCGGTGCTACGATGGGCGGACGATGCCAGCGGTTCCTGAGCGCGCCTCCGTGAAGGTCGGGACGTTCGACCCGGCGCGGGTGTTCCCACCGGACGATCCGCTCACCTTGCCCTTGCTGCGGCTCATGTTGGCCACGGACGACGTGCGCCACGCGAGCGTGCTGTTCGTGATGGCCGACCACGAGGTACGGCAGACGACCGGGGTTCAGCAGGCGCTGCATGCCGGGCAGATGTGGTACCTGTTTCGGCTGCTGTGCTCCCATCTGTACGAGGGCGGCAACGCGCTGCGGACGCTGCTGCGAGCCGTGCCGGAGCGCCGGCTGCAGGGCCTGCTCCGCGACCGCCCGGTCGGGGCGGCGGCCTTGGAGCGTCTCCGGCCAGCGTTCGGGCCCGAGGCCTTCGTCACCCGGGTTCGGAATTCCATCGGGTCGCACTACCAGCAAGCGGACGTCGAGCGGGTGTTCCGACGCGAGCTCGAGGCGGGCCACGTCGAAGGGGCTCTCGTCGCTTGTCAGGTGGGCGGGTTATCGCGGTTCATCATGACCGACGTCCTCGCCCTGCGGCTGATGGACGAGGCTGCGGGCACTGATCTCGCGGCGGATGGGCAGGCACTCGCGGAC
>DATHMJ010000253.1:0-6468 GCA_035487215.1 Gemmatimonadales bacterium | reverse complement strand
ACACCGACCACCGACAAGACGAAATCGAGCGCGGCGCTCTTGAGGAACCAGTTCACCACTCCGGCCACGATGAGCCCGATCAACCCCATGAAGGCGAATTGCCCCAACCCGTCGAGCGAGCGCCGAGTGACGAAGCCAAAGACCGCCATCCCGGCGAACATCGCGGCGGAAATCGCGAAGGCGCTCGCCAGCGTCGCGCCGGTGAACGCCAGCACGATGAAGGACAGCGTGAGCCCATTGAGGGCGGAGTAGAGCAGGAAGAGGCCGCCGGCCACCGCCGGGGCCAGTGACTCGATTCGCGCAGTGGTATACCACACCAGGGCCAGCTCGGCGATCACGATGCCCCAGAAGACGAGCCGGTTGGCCGCGAGCAACTGGACCAATGGCGGCGTCGCCGCGGTGAAGTACGCGACGGCCGCCGTCACCAGCAGACCGACACACATCCAGCCATAGACCCGGCGGAGGAAGTCGGCGATCCGGGCCTCGGCTCGCTCCCCTAAGCCGGTGGCGGTATAATCGATAGGTCCAACCATGCAGCCCTCCTGGCTCGCTCCCCCGGGATCGGGGGTTCCGCCAGTCTAGCGGCCGGTGGACGATCCCGCCAGAGAGCCTAGCCGAAAGAGGACAGGATGAGCCGCTTCGCCCGGTTCGTGGTGGGTTTCGTCACGAACTTCCTCGACACGCTCGGGATCGGCTCGTTCGCGACGACCACCGCGGCGTTCAAGACTTGGCACCTCGCCGACGACGAAAACATTCCGGGCACGCTCAACATCGGACACGCCCTGCCTACCGTCGTCGAGGCCGCGATCTTCATCACTGCGATCAAGGTGGACGTCCGCACCCTCGTGCTTCTGATCGCGGCCTCGGTGCTCGGTGCCTGGATCGGTGCCGGGATCGTGAGCGGATGGGACCGGCGCCGCGTCCAGCGTGGAATGGCGATCGCGCTGGCGATCACGGCGACGATCATGGTGCTGCGCATGACCGGGCTGTTCCCCGGTGGCGGCGACGCGGTCACGCTGGCCGGACCGTTGCTGCTGGTCGGGATCGCCGGCAACTTCGCGCTCGGCGCCCTGATGACGCTCGGCATCGGGCTCTACGCGCCGTGCATGGCCATGGTGAGCCTGCTGGGCATGAGCCCGATCACCGCCTTCCCCATCATGATGGGGTCGTGCGCGTGCCTGATGCCGGTGGCGGGGATCAGATTCTGGAGAGCCGGGAAGTTCGATCGCCGCGCCGCCCTCGGCCTCACGCTGGGCGGTGTCCCCGCCGTGCTGATCGCGACCTATCTCGTGAAGTCCCTGCCCCTCGACACCGTCCGCATCCTCGTGGTCCTGGTGATCGGCTATACGGCCGTCCGCATGTGGCGCGACTCGCGCACCGCGCCAAGCCTCACTCCGGAGCCCAGCAGCGCGACGTAATACCCCTCGGCGTTTCCGCCGATATACATTTGGAAGGACCCGATCGGACGCGACTCCTTCGAGGGGGCTACTATGAGCTTTCGGGGCGTGTTGATCGTTGTGGCCCTGATCATCGGGCTGCTCTTCTACACGGGCAAGGCGCAAGAGTGGTGGGCGTCGATGACCCACGCCGCGCAGCAGGTCCATGCGACACCGACGGAGGATGGACAGTGAACCCTGGGATGGGAGGAGGGGGCCATGGCCGGCATCGATGAGTGCATCCCGGGCCGTCGCGCCCGGGTTCGGCAGACCGGCGTCGCGCGGGTAGCGGACAAGACCGGAACCATTGTGGAAGTTCAACGAATCTGTCGCCCGCCGGGCAGCCGACTGCAGGAGCGGGTGACGCTCGACATCCCGGGCCATGGTGAGGTTGCCTTCAGTCCCGGCGACATCGAGATCCTCAAGGACTGAGGAACCGTGCGGGTCACGCTGCTTGGAGGGACAGGGTTCATCGGCTGCCACGTGAGCCGGCTCCTCGCGAAGGCGGGCCACGAGGTTACCGCCGTCCACCGGGGCAAGACGCCGGGCGGCATGCGCGGCGTCCGCATTCTCCGAGCGGACCGACAGGCCCCCACCGAGCTCGCCGGCGCGTTCCGCACCGCTACTCCCCAACTCCTGATCGACATGACCGCCTATCAGACGCTCGACGTGGAGCGCCTGCTGGGCGTTTTCCCTTCGTCGGTCGAGCGACTCGTCATGATCAGCAGCGGCGACGTGTACCAGTCGTACGCCGCGTTCCTGGGTCTGAGCCCCCCACCCAAGGCTCTCGGCCCCGCCGACGAGCAGTCTCACCTGCGCGCCCAGCTGTACCCCTACCGCGCTCAAGCCGACGGACCATCCGATCCACGCTATTCGTACGAGAAGATCCTGGTCGAGCGGACGGCCCGCGCTGCCTCGCCGGTACCGGTGACGACCCTGCGCCTGCCGATGGTCTACGGTCCGGGCGACCGGCAACGCCGTGTGAGCGGCTGGCTCGACAAGCTGGGAACCCATCCGGTCGAGCTCCGCATCAACGCCGCGCAGGCCGCATGGTGCTGCACTCGTGGCTATGTCGAGGACGTTGCCGCGGCCATCTGCCTGGCGGCGCTCGCCAAGAGGGGACGTGGTGAAGTCTTGAACGTGGGTGAGGGCGAGGCGCTCACGGAGCAGCAATGGGTGACCGCCATCGCCTCGGCTGCCGGTTGGCCGGGTCAGGTCGTCACCGACCCCGACGAGCCGCCCACCATGCCCGGCCGTTGGGAAGTTCCGATCGTGATGAACACGCGCCGCATCCGCACCGTGTTGTCCTACACCGACCCGATCGGTCGAGCCGAGGGCCTCCGGCGGACCGTGGCCGAGGCCGGAAGTCACCTCTAGGGCCTCGGTGATCGGGGTCACATCGAGGGGGCTTGCCTAGGAGGGGCGTTTGCGGTAGCCTTGCGTACCGGCTTCGCCACGTTGGCGAAGCAGAAAAATGGACCCTTACCGGGTGGGCATCCGGCCCATCAGGTGAAGGCGCACCGAAGCCTCGATTCCGAGGCGATCGTTGCGCCCTTTTTGTTTCTAGGAGGTGTTCCGATGACCGAGCCGACCGCGCCCGTCCGGGTGCTCATTGCCGATGATCATCTCCTGTTCCGCGACGGATTGGCCGTTCTGCTGCAACGTCAACCCGGCATCGACGTCATCGCGGTGGCCGCCAACGGCACCGAGGCGCTGGAGTCGTGCCGATCGCTGTTGCCCGACGTCGTGCTGGTCGACCTGCGCATGCCCGAGACCGACGGGATCGCCCTGATCGGCGCTCTGCACGCGGCCTGCCCGCAGGTCCGGGCCATCGTGCTGTCCGGGTTCGACGCCGATGATGACGTCGTGCGCGCGATTCGCGCCGGGGCCCGGGGCTACCTGCTGAAGACCACCTACCCCGGCGAGCTGGCCGAGGCGATTCACGCGGTGTACCGCGGCGAAACGTGGCTCCCGCCCGCTGTGGCGGCCAAGCTGGCCACGAGCGTCGGGCGCCCCCGGCTCACGCAACGCCAGGGTGAAGTGCTGGGCTTGATCGCGCACGGGTTGACCAACGAGGAAATCGGTAACCGGCTCAACATCGTGGAAGGCACGGTCAAGGCCCACGTGAAGAGCATCCTGGAGAAGCTGGGCGCGCGCGATCGGACGCAGGCGCTCTGCATCGCGCTTCAGCGCGGGCTGGTTCGGTCGGCCTAGTTGGGGCGGGTCAGTTAGGGCGGGACAGCTAGGGCGGTTCAGTTGTGCTGGAGCACCAGCTCCAGCCGATGCCGGAGGTCGCCAAGCTGCTTCGATTTGAAGGCGCCCTTGGTCTCCTCCAACACCCGAATGGTCTCCTGGACGGCCTCCAGGAGTTGCGCGCCGCGGGGACAATTGAGGATCTGGCAGGCGTGGCGTTCCGCGCTCGTACCCGAGAGCGCCCGCCCGAGTTGCTCGAGGTCGGTCAGCGAGCCCATCACATTGCGCAGCGTGAGGGCCAGGAACGCATCCACGCTTCCGGCGGCCGGCGCCCCGCCGCGGGCGGAGGCCTGCGCGAAGTCCGTGCTCCATTGGCGCAGGCGCTCTTCCGTGCCGCGCATGACCTGGTAGCTGCGGAAACGGGCCACGGCCACCGCGACCCGCTCGAGCAGATCGGGTAGCCCGACGGGCTTGAGCAGATAGCCGCACACCGGGAGATCGATGGCCGCGATCGCGGACCAGGTGGACGGGAAGCCCGTAATGATGATGACCGGCAGTCCCCCCGCGATCTCCGCCACCTTGCGGATGAGCGCGAGGTTTTCGTTGCCCGGCATTTCCAGGTCGCTGATCAGGAGATCGTACGGCGACGCCTTCACTCGCTCGAGCGCGGTGGGGGCGTCGGGCACGGTGTCGCAGGCGTAGCCCTCGCGGCGCAGCAGGTCGGCGGTGGAGCGAAGAAAAGTGGCTTCGTCATCCGCGAGGAGAATCCGGCCTCGCGGCTCGCTACTGATCGCCGTATTGGTCGCCGTCATGCGTCGGCCAGTCCTATTGAGGGCCCGCTGGGCCGTGGCAAGGGAATCTCGACGTAGAACTCGGTGCCGCCTCCGGGGACGTCGCGGATTTCGATTCGTCCGCCTAGGGCGTCCACCGCTCGCCGCACGAGCGCCAGGCCGAGTCCCATTCCGCTGGTGCGCGCCCCGGTCTTGGTGGTGAAGAACGGGGCGAAAATCTGCTCCCGCAGATGCTCCGGGACGCCGGGTCCCTGATCCCGCACTGACAACGTGAACGTCCGTCCGTCCACCCCGGCCGTCACCCGCACGACGCCGCCCGGCGGGGACGCGTCGATCGCGTTCTGCACCAGATTGTAAATCGCCTGGCGCGCGAGGGCGCCCGGGATCGGAAGCGTCGCAGGCACCCCATCGGTCTCGATCTCGATGGTCACGTTGACCGCCCGATTCACCTGGCGCAGCAGGCTCACCGCATCCGCCAGCAAGGTCGGCACCGAGGCTTCGGGCGCGGCCTCGGGATCGGGCCGGTAGGTCTCGTAGAGCTGCCGCGTCACCGCGGAAATCCGTCCGATTTCCCGCTCGATCGCCCCCACGTAGGAATAGTAGGGATGCGTCGTCGGAACTGCGTCCTTGATGAGCAGGAACGAATTCTGGATGCCCGCGAGCGGATTGTTGACCTCGTGCGCCACGCGCGCGGCCAGGCGTCCCATCGTGCTGAGCGTTTCCAGCTCGCGCATGGCGCCCTCGGCGCGACGCCGGTCGGTGACGTCACGGCCCTCCGCGAGCAGCTGCACCACCCGACCCTCGCCATCCAGAATCGGCTTGATCGAGAAGTCCACCAGCGCACGTCCTCCGGTCACCGACCACTCGGCCTCGTAGCGGACCGTCTGGCCGGCCGCCGCGTCGGCACAGGCCTTCCGGACGCGATCCTGTTCCGCGGCCGATCCCGCCCACCACGGGGTGTCCCACAACTTCCGTCCCCGGATGCTGTCCATCGTGGCCCCGACGAACTCGAGCGCCGCCCGATTGGCCTCGAGGCAATGGCAATCCACGTCCAGCAGAGTCTGGAATTGGAATGCGCTGTCGAACATGGCGCGCAGGCGGTGCTCGCTCGCGGCCACCGCTTCGTCCGCCCGGCGCCGCTCGGTCACGTCCGCGGCGATGCCGAGAACGGTGAGGGGCCGTCCGTCGATGGCACGATCCGCCACCCGCCCGCGTTCCACGATCCAGTGCGATTCCCCGTTCCGGGCGCGGACGCGGTACTCCACGTCGAAATAGGGCGCCTCGCCCTGGAGGTGGCGGTCGATGGCCTGCTGGACGCGACGCTGATCGTCCGGATGAATCAGTGACCGCCACCGTGCCAGGCTCAGCTCGCCGAGCCGGCCGTCCGGCTCGGGCGCACCCTCCCCGTCGTAGCCGAGCCGTCGCCAGAGCGTCCGACTCACGCTGCCCCGGCCGCTCGAGAGATTCCACTCCCACACGCCGTCGGTGGACGTCTCGAGCGCCAGCGCGAGGCGGGCCCTGTCCTCCAGGCGAGTCTGGGCCAGGCTCCGGCGCATCAGCCAGAACGTGAGCGCGAGCAACCCGCTCAACAGCAGCCCGAGGGAGGCCACCACGTCGGGCAGCCGCGCTTGGTAGAGCGTGAGGCGCGCCGCGTTAGGCCACGCGTGGACGTCGAGCGGCAGCGCTCCCATCGCGAACGACTCGACCTGCTCGAACGGCGGACCCGCCGGCGTAGCGCCCGCGGACTGGAAGAGCTGCTCGCCGCGGGAACCGACGGTGACGAAGAAGCCGGGCACCGCGTCCTTCAGCGCGCCGCGGAAGAAGTGGGGCGCGTCCAGCAAGGCGACGACGTACCCGCTGCACTCTTCGTCCCCGCAGCGCGGCACAGCCACGGCGAGCCATCGCGGGCCGGGTACCGCTCCGCCCATACCCACCAGCACGCTGTCTCGGCCGAGTTTTCCGGCGGGGGTCTCCACTGAGCGAAGCGCGGTCCGGAGCCCGTCCGAGAGATCCAACGAGTCCTCGCGACCTCCCTCGGGGTAGATGTT
>DATHMJ010000252.1:0-2889 GCA_035487215.1 Gemmatimonadales bacterium | reverse complement strand
ACGGGGACGACCGTCGCCAATTCGCCCGCCGTTCATCGAGGGCCGGCCGCGCGTGCGCGACGTTTCGCCCAGCGTGTGCCCGCGGCGGCGTGAGGATGAGTGCCCGGCGACGTCCTCTGCCGGTCCCCCGCCGTCCGCCCGGTATCCCCTGGCCATCGGGCGAGGCGGCCATCGGCGAGCAGGTCGCGGTCCCGATCCGCGAGGCGGCTGAACTTGCCGGCGTAAAGCCGAACGCGATCCGGTCAAGGGTCAAGACCGGGCGCTTGCGGGCCTTTCGCCTGGGTCGGCGGCTGGTGATCCGGATCGCCGACTTGGCCCGGTATCGACGCCCGGGTTACGAGAGCGCGTGTTAGTTCACCATCCCGAAAGAAATGGAGAAGGAACATGTCCGAGTTCATGACGAGTGACCTTCAATTGGCCGCGTGGCTTCGGCTCCTCGGCCATGAGCCGACGCGGATCGATGGGACCGCCCGGAATCGGGTGTTCGTGTTCCCGTCGGTCCCCGAGTGGGACGTGGCCGACTACTACAAGGGCACGCGGGCGATCAATGCCCAGCGGTTGTTCGGACACTACCGCGAATTGCGGGCTCGGTTGTTCGAGTTGTAGATCCGGACATTCGAGAGGAGACATGCGAAATATGGCACGCAAGAAGAAGGAGACCGCACTCGGGCTCATCCCGGCCGCCGTCGGGACCACGCCCACGCGCCGCACCGTGGTGACGGACATGGAGAACGCCCGGCGTCTCGTCGCCCGGTATGGCGACGACCTCCGATACGTCACGACCCACGATCACTGGCTCTGGTGGAACGGCCTGCGCTGGGAAGAGGATGCCATGCTCCTGGTTGAGCTGCTCGCCAAGAGCGTGGTTCGGGCAATCGCCAAGGAGGCCGATACGATCGAGGACGACGACAAACGCAAGAAGTTCCTCCGGGCGGCCCTGGCGGCCGAAGCCTATCCGCGATTGCGGTCGATGATCTCGTTCGCACGGTCGGAGCCGGGCATTCCGGTGGTGGCGAGCCAACTCGATACAGATCCATGGTTGCTGAACGTGAAGAACGGGACCGTGGACCTGCGGACGGGCATCCTGCGACCCCCGCGCCGAGAGGACCTCATCACCAAGCTCGCGCCGGTCGAGTATCACGCCACCGCCACGTGCCCGATCTTCCTCAAGTTCCTCGACCGGATCATGGCCGGAGACCAGGAGCTGATCGGGTTCCTCCAGCGGATGCTGGGCTATTGCCTGACCGGGGTCACGAGCGAGCAGTGCTTCTTCATCTTCCACGGGACGGGAGCGAATGGGAAGTCGACGCTCCTGAACACCGTGCGGGTCATCCTCGGCGACTACGCGAGGCACGCGCGGACGGAGACCCTGCTCGCGAAGCGGGCCGAGGGGATCGGCAATGACGTCGCCCGGCTCCACGGGGCCCGGTTCGTGGATGCGGTTGAGGCGGAAAGCGGGCGCGCTCTGGCCGAGGCGCTGGTCAAGCAGCTGACCGGCGGCGACCCGGTCACGGCGCGGTTCCTGTATCAGGAGGCGTTCGAGTTCACGCCGGCCTTCAAGCTCTGCCTGGCGGTCAACCACAAGCCCGCGATCCGGGGCACTGACCACGCGATCTGGCGGCGCATTCGGTTGGTCCCGTTCGCGGTGACGATCCCCCAGGAGGAGAGGGACTCGCGGCTTGGCCACAAGCTTTTGGACGAACTGCCGGGCATTCTGGCCTGGCTGGTCGCCGGGTGCCGGCGCTGGCAGACCGAGGGCCTCGGAATGGTCCGGGCGGTCCGGGAGGCGACCGAGGCGTATCGCGGCGAGATGGACGCCCTGGCGCAGTTCCTGGCGGAGCAGTCCGTGGCCCGGGTCGGCGACGCGGACTTGCGGGTCGGCAAGACAGCTCTATACGCAGCCTATTGCGGCTGGTGCACGCAGACCGGACAGGACCAGCTATCGAAGTCGGAGTTCGCGAAGGCCCTCGTAGAGCGTGGATTCACCGAAGGCCGGTCAAGCCAAGAGCGCCATTGGATTGGGATCGCGCTTCGGGCGGAGACCGAGGGTCAGGAGCCGAGCCCTGATGACCCTCAGGGATGGCGCCAGGCACTGGCCCACGAGCTGGCGCGGGAAGCTCCGGCAGCCGCCTGATGACAAATGACAGGCGATGACGCGATTTCCCGGAACGTTCGTATTCGAGGAATCGGTATAGATCCTTCCCTGAAATCCGCGTCACAGGATGTCATTTGTCACCGCGGCCCAAGTCGCGCCTCGAGCCGATTCACGCCGGGGATGTCGACGAAGGATGATCGGCGTGGGCCAGTATTGTTGATTCTGCCGTAGCGACAAGTAGTTGAGTGATTCTCGCGGTCCCCTTACCCCCATAAACTCACAGTCGGAGATGACTCCCCATGAACCCTCGCCTTGCGCGTTTGGCCTGCCGGTGGTGGCGCCCTCGCCCTCCGGAGATCGTTTTATGCGATTCATCCCCTTTCCTTACATCCTTACACTCCCCCTCCGCCCGGCCGAGCCCGGTCCCTGCCAGGCGCGCCTGCCGAACGGCCGCCAGTGCCGCCGGCCGGCGTCCCGGGCGAGCGGATACCATAAATGCCCGGTCCACGATCACGACCGGTCAGATCTCACCGCCGACGAGATCACCGGCACCGGCCGGTGGGCCGTTGCGACCCCGTGCGGCGGCTACACGAAGGTCACTCTCCATCCGACCGAGGCGGCGGCCCGGCGGGTCTTGGCCTGGCTCCGTGGGGTCCGCTGCGGCGGGCGGTGCCAGCCAGCCCGGCATCGGGTCGTGCACCTCGACTGACGGCCGCGCCGGGACGGGTCTGTGAGGCCCCCCGCCGACCGGCCTACGCTCCCCGAGCTGCTCGCAGACCCGGCTCTGGTGAGCC
>DATHMJ010000251.1:0-2188 GCA_035487215.1 Gemmatimonadales bacterium | reverse complement strand
ACCAAGGACGTGCTCTACCAACTGAGCTACATGGGCTCGGCTCAGATGTCGACGCGCGGACAAGCTGGAGCGGGTGATGGGAATCGAACCCACGTCATCAGCTTGGAAGGCTGAGGTTCTACCATTGAACTACACCCGCGCGCTGATGACGCCCGATCTGCCGGCCGAACCTCGAGGGCCGCGTTCCATCCCCGCTGCGGTGGTGGAGGGGGAAGGATTCGAACCTTCGAAGGCGTAAGCCGGCAGATTTACAGTCTGCTCCCGTTGGCCGCTTGGGTACCCCTCCGCAAAACGAGCCGCGTATTTTGATTTCGGGGTGCCGGTGTGTCAATGCGTCCTGGCCCGTTATTTGCTTGGGGGTCGGACGGCGGGAGGCCGGTCGGCCCGGCGGCGCCGGGCGGGACCCCCCTGCCGTTGCCCCTCGGGGGGGCCGACGCGCCCGGGGGTCTGCCCCGGGGCCCGGACGGCGGCCGGGGCTGCCCGGGTGCCACGGATTGAGCGTTCCAGGCGGCCGATGAGGGCGGGATCGGCGCTGCGTACCCCGCCCGGTCGCAGGTCGCGCGGCAATTCGACCGAGCCGTAGCGGATGCGCAGCAGGCGGCTCACCTCGAAACCCACCGCACTCCACAGCCGGCGCACCTCGCGGTTGCGCCCCTCGTGCACCACGACCCGGAAGACGCTGTGGCCGTGCCCCGCGCCCTCCTCGTCCGGGCCTGCGGTGGTGATCCGATCGAAGCGCGCCGGACCGTCCTCGAGCTGCACGCCCGCCAGGAGCTGGCGCAAGACCTGCGGCCCCGGCCGGCCGCGCAGGCGCACCAGGTACTCGCGCTCCACTTCGCTCGAGGGGTGCATGAGGCGGTGGGCGAGCTCCCCGTCGGTCGTCAGCAGCAGGAGCCCCGAGGTATTCACGTCCAGCCGCCCGACGGCAATCCAGCGTCCGTTGTGCGGTGGGGGCAGACGCTCGAACACGGTCGGCCGGCGCTGCGGGTCGCTGCGGGTGGTCATCTCGCCGACCGGCTTGTAATAAAGGAGTAGTTCCCGGGAGGCGGGTTCAGCGCAACGGAGGTCGAGCTGCACGCCGTCGAGGCGCACATCGTCGGTGCTCGCGGCACGGTCGCCGAGGCGGGCGATGCGGCCGCCGACGGTCACGCGGCCGGCGCGGATCCATTCCTCAAGGGTGCGGCGCGACCCCAGGCCCGCCGCCGCCAGCAGCTTCTGCAATCTGATCATGCGATCATAACCGCCGCTCTTAAGCAGATACCCCGGCGAACCTTGTGGCTGCAATCACAGGGAGCGTAGAAGGACTTCATGATTTACGACAACATACTCGGCACAATCGGCAGGACCCCGATCGTCGCAATCCAGCGCCTCGCGCCCCGGCACGTCACCATGTACGTGAAGTGCGAGTTCTTCAATCCGCTCGCCTCCGTCAAGGACCGCCTCGCGATCGCCATCATCGAGGACGCCGAGCGCCGCGGTGCGCTCAAGCCCGGCCAGACGGTGGTCGAGGCCACCTCCGGCAACACCGGCATCGCGCTCGCCATGGTGTGTGCGGCCAAGGGCTATCCGTTCGTCGCCACCATGGCCGAGAGTTTCTCGATCGAACGCCGCAAGATCATGCGCATCATGGGCGCGAAGGTGATTCTCACGCCCGCCGCCGAGCGCGGCAGCGGCATGGTACGCAAGGCCGAGGAACTCGCAAAGAAGCACGGCTGGTTCCTCGCGCGGCAGTTCGAAAACGAGGCGAACCCGGCCTACCACCGCAACACCACCGGGCCCGAGATCCTGCAGGACTTCGCCGGCCGGCGACTCGATTACTTCGTCACCGGCTGGGGCACCGGCGGCACGCTGACCGGGGCGGGCGAGATGGTGCGGCTGGCGCGTCCGGAGGTGCAGATCATCGCCTCGGAGCCGGCGGGTGCGGCGCTGCTGTCGGGCAAGCCGTTCACGCCGCACAAGATCCAGGGCTGGACCCCGGACTTTGTGCCGGCCGTGCTGAACCGCGACGTCGTGCACCAGATCCTGCCGGTGGACGATGTGCTGGCGCGTGACACCTCACGCGACTTGGCGCAGAAGGAAGGCATCTTCGTCGGCATCTCGGCCGGCGCCACGCTGGCGGCTGCCCTGAAGGTCGCGAAGGACGCACCGGAAGGTTCGGTGCTGCTGGCCATGCTGCCCGATACGGGCG
>DATHMJ010000250.1:0-5566 GCA_035487215.1 Gemmatimonadales bacterium | reverse complement strand
TGGATATCGCTGAGCTAAAGCAGAAGTCAATCGCGGAGTTGCATCAGCTCGCCGAGCAACTGAACATCACGAACTACTCCGGGCTCCGCAAGCAAGATCTCATCTTCCGGATCGAGCAGTCCCTGCTCGATCAGGACACGGTGATCCGCGGTGAAGGGGTGTTGGAGATCCTCCCCGAAGGTTACGGTTTCCTTCGGAGTCAGGACTGGAACTACCTGTACGGCCCTGACGACATCTACGTCTCCCCCAGCCAGATCAAGCGCTTCGACCTCCGCACCGGCGACACCGTCATGGGGCAGGTGCGCCCCCCAAAGGAGGGCGAGCGGTACCTCGCGCTGCTCAAGGTCGAGAGCGTCAACTTCGAGGAGCCGGAGAAGACTAAGCACCGGATCGCCTTCGACAACCTGAAGCCACGCTATCCGGATCGAAGGATCCGGTTGGAGCGCAAGAACGGCGATCTCTCCATGCGCGTGGTCGATCTCCTCTCGCCCCTCGGCATGGGCCAGCGCGCCCTGATCGTCGCCCCGCCCAAGGCGGGCAAGACGATCCTCATGCAGAAGCTGGCCAACGCGATCAGCGAGAATCATCCCGAGATCGTCCTGATCGTGCTGCTGATCGACGAGCGGCCCGAGGAAGTGACGGACATGGAGGAGAACGTCAAGGCGGAGGTGATCTCCTCCACCTTCGACGAGCCGGCCGATCGTCACGTGCAGGTGGCCGACATGGTGATCGAGAAAGCGAAGCGGCTGGTCGAGCACGGACGGGACGTAGTCATCCTGCTGGATTCGATCACGCGGCTTGCCCGCGCGCACAACGTCGTGGTGCCGCACTCGGGCAAGATCCTTTCCGGCGGCGTGGATGCCAACGCCTTGCAGAAACCCAAACGGTTTTTCGGCGCGGCGCGCAACATCGACAAGGGCGGAAGTCTCAGCATCATCGCGACCGCTCTGATCGACACCGGCAGCCGCATGGACGAGGTGATCTTCGAGGAGTTCAAGGGCACCGGTAACTCGGAGCTGGTGCTGGATCGCCGTCTGGCGGATCGCCGGATCTACCCTGCCATCGACATCCAGCGCACGTCCACCCGTAAGGAAGAGCTGCTGATGGACAAGGACGAGCTCAACCGGGTGTACCTGTTGCGGAATTTCCTGGCCGACATGCCGCCGGTCGAAGCGCTCGAGTTCCTGCTCGAGCGGATGAAGCGTACCAAGAACAACAAGGAGTTCTTCGCCACGATGGCGCAGTAACGACGGTGCCACGCGCGCTGAAAAGGAAGAGGGGGTCGCCGGCGGGGCCCCCTTTGGTGTTCCCTCCTTACCTTCCTTTATGATTCCATCGCAGGGCCGCGTCCTTGGCGTCGATTGGGGTGAAATCCGTATTGGCCTCGCGTTGAGCGACGAGACCCAGACGCTCGCCTCGTCGCTCGAGACGCTCGTCCGGCGGCGGGGCAAGCGCGTTCCGATGAGTCGCCTGCTCGAATTGGTCGCGACCCACGGCCCGGTCGGCGTGGTCGTCGGGCTTCCACTCACGCCGGAGGGCGACGACGGCCCCAGCGCCGGCGAAGCCCGCGCGTTGGCCACTTCGATCGCCGAGCGCACCGACCTGCCGGTCGAGCTCTGGGACGAGCGTTTCAGCACCGCCCGCGCGCTCCGCATCGTGCGGGAGCAGGACGGATCGACGCGAGGCCGCAAGGACGATGTCGACGCGCTCGCGGCCGCCGTGCTCTTGCAGGGGTTTCTCGACGCCAGGCGGGCGAGTGTCCGCTAGTCGCGCCCGCAGGCGTCGACGGATCGCGCACAGCCTCACGGCGCTCGTGCTGTGTGGCGCGTGCGAGGCGGGCACACCCGGGCCGATCGAGCGGGTCACCGTGCCCCCCCGAGCCGCGTTTTCCTCGGTCGCCGACTCGCTCGCCGCGCACGGTGTCATCGGCAATCGCCTCTGGTTCAAGCTCGTCGCCCGCTTCCGGCATGTGGACCGCAGCATCAAGGCCGGCGTGTACGAGCTGCCGCGCAACGCCCCCACCGCCGACGTCCTCAGCGCCTTGGCCGAGGGCCGCACCGCCAGCGTCCGGCTCACCGTCCCCGAAGGCCTCACGATCCCGGAAGTCGCGGCGCTCGTGGCCGAGCGGGTCGCCATACCGGCCGACTCGTTCGTCGCGGCGGCCAGAGACACGGGGCTCGCGCGCGACCTGGGGATCCGCGGCTCGTCGCTCGAGGGATTTCTTCGCCCGGAGACCTACGCCATCCCGCTTGGCTCCACCGCTCACGAGGTGGCGCGAATGATGGTCGAGAACTTCAACGCGGCATGGCGGCCGGAGTGGACCGCGCGCCTCGACACGATCGGGATGCGTCGGATCGAGTTGATGGCGCTGGCATCGATCGTGGAGGGGGAAGCGCGGGCGGACGATGAGCGGGAGACGATCGCGGGCGTCTACCGCAACCGCCTGCGGATCGGGATGCCGCTGCAAGCCGACCCCACGGTGCAGTACGCCATTCTGCTTGCGACGGGGAAGCGGAAGCCCAGGCTCTATCAGAAGGACTACCTCTTCCCTTCCCCCTACAACACCTATCTGCACCCGGGACTGCCTCCGGGCCCGGTAAACTCCCCGAGCCGTAGGAGCATCGAGGCCGCGCTGTATCCAGCCCAGGTGCCCTACCTGTATTTCGTAGCCGGCCCGGACGGGCGGCATTTGTTCAGCAAGACGTACGAGGAGCACCTCCGAAACGTCTCGCGCATTCGTCGGGCGGAGAAAGCGGCGGCAGGCAAGCAGTAGACCTGCAGTAGGCCTTCGGCGGCGTCCTCACCCGGCACTTTCCCACTTGTAGCGCTTGGCCCGCTCCTCCACGTCCGGGCCTCCGAGAATCCCGCTCACCACCGCCACACCCGCACCGCCCGCCGCTCGCACGCGCCCGACGTCCTCCGGCCGCACGCCGCCGATGGCGACACACGGAGTCGCGCCCGCCAGAGCAACGATCCGCCGGAGTCCCTCCGCGCCGAGCGGCTCGCCCGCGTCGGCTTTGGTGTCGCTGGCGCGCCAAGGCCCGACGCCCCAGTAATCCGCCGATCGCGCGGTGGCCGCCTCGTCGGACGTGCCGACCGATGCGCCGATGATGAAGCCGGGAGGCGTGATCCGCCGGGCCAGCGCGACGGACAAGTCCTCCGGCCCGAGATGAACGCCGGCGGCGCCCGCGGCCAGGGCTACGTCGAGCCGGTCGTTGACGAGCACCGGCACCCGAACCCCGTGCGCGAGGCGGCGGGCGAGGTCGACCAGATCGCGCGGCGACGCCCGCTTGAGCCGCAGCTGAACCGCGGTGACCCCGCCCCGTTCGGCGGCCTGCGCCAGCGGGATCAGGTCCCGCCCGGCGACCAGACCGTCGTCGGTGACGAGCATGAGGCGGAGGAGCGACGCTAGATTATGCGCCATGCCAGACAGCCCGGTTCGTCGAATTCACGGCATCCGCGGTGCCACGACCGTCGAGCGCAACGAGGCGCAAGAAATCTTCGACGCGACCGATGAGCTGCTTCGCGCGCTGATCGACGCGAACGCTCTCGAGCCCGACGACATCGTCAGCGCGTTCTTCACGGTTACCAACGACATCGACGCCGCCTTTCCCGCCCGAGCCGCCGAGGATTTTGGGTGGAACATCGTCGCGCTGCTCCATGCGACCGAAATCCCCGTCCCCGGCTCGCTCTCCAAGTGCATTCGACTCCTGGTCCACGCGTACACCACCCGCGCCCGAGCGGAAATCAAGCATTGCTACCTGCGGCGGGCCACGATCCTCCGGCCGGACCGCGTGTGACCGAGGTGCGGGTCACCGCCCGCGGCGCCGAACGATGGCGGGCGGGCCATCCCTGGATCCATCGGAGTGAGCTGCGCGACGAGCCCCGGGATCCGGGATTGGTGCGCGTGCACGATCCCCGCGGCAAGTTCATCGGCCAGGCGCTCTATTCCCCGACGTCGGAAATCCGCCTCCGCCTGCTGGAGCCGACCGATCGGACCGTCGACGGTGCCTGGTGGCGGGAGCGCGTGGCCGACTGCTTCGCCCGGCGGGAGGCAATCGACGCCACGGCATATCGCGTGGTGCACGCCGAGGGCGACTGGCTCCCGTCGCTGATCGTGGACCGCTACGACCGCTGGGTCGTGGCGCAGCTGCTCTCGTCCGGCCTCGAGACCTTCCGCTCCGACGTGATCTCGGCGCTGGTGGATGTTCTGCGCCCCGAAGGAATCCTTCTCCGCAACGACGCGCCCGTCCGCCGGCGCGAGCGTCTGCCCGCGGAAACGGTGCTCGCGTACGGCGGCGTCCCTGAGCAAGTCGAGGTACGTGAGGGGCGCGTACGCTATTTCGCGGCTCCGTGGACCGGACAGAAGACCGGCGCCTTCCTCGACCAGCGGCCGAATCGCCTGCTGGCCGCGCAGCTCGCGCGTTCCGGAGGCCGTTCACTCGACTGCTTCGCCTACCATGGATCGTTCGCGCTGCATCTCGCCACGCGGTCCGCCGAGGTCGTCGCCCTCGATTCCAGCGCTGAGGCGCTCGCGCGAGGCGCCGCCAACGCGCAGCTGAACGGGCTCACCAATATCGTGTGGCGCGAAGGCGATGCCTTCGCGACGCTGCGCGCGTTCGAGCGGGCTCGGGACAGGTTCGATACCGTGGTGCTCGATCCACCCGCGTTCGCGAAGGGAAAGTCCACCGTGTCGCAGGCCCTTCGAGGGTATCACGAGATCAACCTGCGCGCGATGCGACTGCTCGCGCCCGGTGGCCACCTCTTGACCGCGTCCTGCTCGTTTCACGTCTCCCGGTCGCAGTTTCTCGCCATGCTCGCCGCCGCCGCCGCGGACAGCGGACGGCGACTCGTTCTCCGCGGGGTGCTCGGCCAGGGGGAGGATCATCCGGAGGTGCTCACGATCCCGGAGACGGGATACCTGAAGGGAGCCGTGGTGCAGGCCCGGTAACCCGGCCGGGCACGTTGACTTGACCACGCTGTTCCGCCAGCTTGCGAGCACGCTTACCCGCCGTTCGCCAATGGATCGCCGAATGGATCACGATGGCACGCTTGGGCGCTTCGCCTAGCCCAGTCGCATGTTGACCGCCGCCCAAGCGCTCCGCGTCGAGCGCCGCCGCCGACCGCGCCCGTCCACCAAGCAGCAGTACAACGAGTACATCCTGCAGAAGATCGAAGCCTACAAGAACTCCCTTCGACGCGATCAGCTCCTCCGCCTGGGTGACGAAGCCAACCAAGAGCTCCAGGCCGCCGCCGAGGGGCAGTTCGTCCTCACCGAGATCCTGATGCTGGACAGCGTGGACGAGCTGATCAAGCGTCGCCTCAAGCTGAAGCCGTTCAGCAAATGGCGAACCTGGATCAAATCGCTGCGGAACGTGCAGCGCGAGCCGACCCATTGGGGCCTCGAGCCCGAGTGCCCGGTGGCCGGTCTGTTGCAGCGCGTGGAACCACACGACGAGGCGGTCGTCGTTGGCGGCGGAGCCGATGGGGCGGCGTTTCTGCTCGCAGCCCACGAAATTCCCGTCACCTATCTCGCCGGCGATCTCGGCAGTGTGGACCGGGTGGA
>DATHMJ010000249.1:0-3114 GCA_035487215.1 Gemmatimonadales bacterium | reverse complement strand
CAACGCGAACGTCATGGCGCCCCGACTTCGCGCCGCCGTCAGGGCGACGTCGACTTCCGGGTCGCCGCCGGGCGGGCCGAAGCCCATCACCATGTCCTCTGGACCAATCAGCGTCTCGAGCCAGGGGCCGAAGGCGAGGGAGAGATCGAGCGCGGGAAGCGCCCGCTTGCCGACGATAACGGGATGCACGAATTCGACCGAGACGTGTTGCGCATCGGTGGCGTACGGCCCGCGCCCGAACGCCAGCAGTCGTCCACCCTGGAGAAACCGATCGGCCATCTCCCGGCAGGCCTCGGCCAACCGGCGGGACTCCCGCGCGAAGAAATCCTCGAACAGCGGGTTCCGGGCGAGGAGCCGTTGCTCGATGAGGGCGGAGATGGCGGAGGCGGTCGCCATGGCCTCAGCAGATCCTTGGCAGAGGGTCGCCCACCAGCATGTCTACGATCCGGGTGCCGCCGTAGCGAGTCGTCACGAGCACGGCGGCTGCGGGTTGCGCGCAGATCTCGCCGATGACGGTGGCTTCTTCGGCGCCGGGCGTCGCCCTCAGGGCCGCCAGCGCCCGATCAGCCTGCTCGGCGCTCACGACCGCGAGGAATTGGCCTTCGTTCGCGATGTGCAGTGGGTCCAGTCCCAGCAGCTCGCAGGCGCCGCGAACCTCGTCGCGCACCGGGATCTGCTCCTCCCGCAGGTGAATGCCCAGTCCGCAGTCGAGGGCCAGCTCGTTGAGGGAGGTGGCGACGCCGCCCCGGGTCGGGTCCCGCATCCAGCGGATGTCCGGCCCCACCGCCGCGATCAGCGCCTTCACCAACGGGAAAACCGATCGGGTGTCGGAGCGCAGCTGCGCCTCGAGGTCCAGCTCCCCGCGCGCAAGAAGGATGGTGATGCCGTGGTCACCGATGGGGCCGGACAAGAGGACACGGTCGCCGGTGCGGACCGATGCCGCATCCAGCTGAACTCCGGGCAGCATGCGACCGATGCCGGTCGTCGTGATGTACATCTGATCGGTCTTGCCGTGCTCGACGACCTTGGTGTCGCCGCCCACGATCGGCACGCCCGCCGCGCGCGCGGCCTGCGCCATCGCGCGCACCTCCGCCTCGAGCACGGAGGCGGGGAGGCCTGCTTCCAGCACGAAGCTCACCACCATGCCGACCGCTTGCGCGCCGGAAACGGCGAGATCGTTGACCGTGCCGTTGACCGCCAACTCGCCGATGGAGCCGCCGGGGAAGGTTACCGGTGTCACCACGAATCCGTCCGTGGTCACTGCGATCCGCGAGCCGTCGACGTCGAGCTGAGCGGCGTCCGTCAGGTGGGTGCCGGCGTCGAGCAGAAGCGGCGCGAAGAGTCCATCCACCAGGCGGCGGGTCGCCTTGCCGCCGGCACCGTGGGCCATCTCGATCTGCGGCTCCCGAAAGCGTACGGCGGGCAGGTCGCCCTGGCCGGTCGGACCGTCGCCGTTCAGACCGACGCCAGGTTGGCCGCGACTGCCTTCCGATGCTCGTAGTTGTAGTACGCTGCGCATGAGCCTTCCGAGGATACCATGAGAGCGCCCACTGGATGCTCGGGCGTGCATTCGCGACCAAAGAGCTTGCACTGGACCGGCTTCAGCACACCCTTGAGCACCTCGCCGCACTGGGCTGCCTTGGGGTCGGTGACCCGGACGCCGGCAACGTCGAAGCGCTGCTCGGCATCCCACTCGGCGTAGCTGTCACGGATGCGGAGCGCCGACTGGGAGATGAAGCCGAGACCCCGCCACTCGAAGTACGGGCGGAGCTGGAACACCTCGGCCATGGCGGCGAGCGCCGCGCGGTTGCCTTCCCACGGCACGACCCGGGCGTACTGGTTCTCGACGACCGACCGGCCCTCCCTCAGCTGGCGCAGGAGCATGACGATCGCCTGGAGCAAGTCGAGCGGCTCGAAGCCCGACACGACGATGGGCTTCCTCTCGTCGCGCGCGATCCACTCGTACGGGCGGCAGCCGATCACGGTCGAGACGTGTCCCGGTCCGATGAACGCATCGAGCCGCATGTCGGGCGAGTCGAGGATGGCCCGGATGGCGGGGATGATGGTGACGTGGTTGCAGAAGACCGAGAAATTCTTGAGCCCCTCGGCCTTGGCGCGCATAAGCGTGAGCGCGGTGGACGGTGCCGTGGTCTCGAAGCCGATCGCGAAGAACATCACGTGCTTTTCGGGGTTGGACCGGGCGAGCTTGAGCGCGTCCGACGGCGAGTACACGATCCGGACATCCATCCCCGCGGCCTTGTGCTCCAGCGGGCTGCCGTGCGCGCCGGGCACGCGCATCATGTCGCCGAAGGCGGTAAACATGACCTCGGGCCGCTTGCCCAGCTCGAGCCCGTCGTCGATGCGGCCCATGGGGAGCACGCACACGGGACAGCCGGGGCCATGGATCAGCTCGATGTTGGGGGGCAGCACGTCCTTGAGGCCGAAACGGTAGATCGCGTGCGTGTGGCCGCCACACACCTCCATGATCCGGTAGTGGCGCGCGGGGTCGGCCAGCCGCCGGATCTCTTCGCACGTCCGGGTGATGATCTCCGGGTTCCTGAATTCGTCGACGTATCGCATGGTCACACCCCGGGGCTCAAACCGTATCCCCGCACTTCCTCCATCGCCGCCTGGTCTTCGCCCAGCATCTTGAGCATCTGCATTTGTTCCTGGGCGCCGCTCTCGCTGATCCGGCTCATGGCGAAGCCCACGTGGATGAGGACCCAATCACCCGGCCCGGGCATGTCGTCCTCGAGCAGGCCCAGATCGACGCGGCGGCGCACGCCGGTCACCTCGACCATCGCCTGATGCGGGAGGTCCGAAATCAACTCGACGATCTTGCCGGGGATGGCGAGACACATAGGGTCCGTCCTCTTCCGCTTTGGCGTGGCTACCGACGCGCCGCGATGTCGAACGCGCCCTTGAGCTCGTCCTTCACCTTGAGCGCGCCGCCCGCGATCGTCACGGGCTTGATGTCGTAATCCGGCAGACGCAAGGTGAAGTCGCCGAAGGCCCGCAGCATGGTCCCCATCACGGAGGCGCGGCCCGAGATCGGTTCGCGCTGGGTGACGCCGTGCAGACTGAGGGAGCCCGCTAGCGTCACGTCGAACTGCC
>DATHMJ010000248.1:0-9947 GCA_035487215.1 Gemmatimonadales bacterium | reverse complement strand
GATATGGAAGCGAGTGCAGGAACGCCGCGTCTACGAGACTGAAGATCGCGGCCGCCGCGCCGATGCCTAGCGCTATCGTGAGCGCGGCGATGAGGGTGAATCCGGGCGTCCGGATGAGGCCGCGGGCCGCGCCGCGGAGATGCTGTTGCAGGTGATCGATCATGGGGCGCGCCTGAAGTGAAGGTGTGAACTCCTCATTCGACAGGGGCGTGAAGCCGAAGGTTGGAGAACCAGGGCTTGACACAATCCGGAAATGTGCTACCCTGCTAGCACGTGCTAGTCAGGTAGCAGGTCGACGGCTCTTCAGGAGAGCGCCCGTGAGCCCTTCCTCCGCGCAGCTCGGACGACGCGAGCGACAGATCATGGATGCCGTCTTTCAGCTCGGCAAAGCCTCGGTGGCCGACGTGCGAAGGCTGATTCCGGAGCCGCCCAGTTACTCGGCGGTCCGCGCGATGCTGGGAACTCTCGAGGACAAGGGACTGCTGCGCCATCAACAGGATGGCCTGCGGTACATCTACCGGCCCACCGTCGCGCGGGAAACCGCCCAACACTCGGCGCTCAAGCACGTGGTGCGCACGTTCTTCGGCGATTCGCCCGAGCGTGCCGTCGCCGCCCTGCTGGACATGTCGGACGCGAAGCTCACACCTCGCGACGTCAGGCGGCTGACGCGGCTCGTAGAGGGCGCGAAGGCGGAGGGACGCTGACCGTGATAACTCTCGTCTCCGGTTTTCTCGTCGCGCAGGCGCCCGCGTTCGCCAGCGCACTATTCGAGGGGACCCTCAAAGGAAGCGTGATTCTCGCGTCCGCAGCGGCCTTGACGAGCGCGATGCGCGGACGGTCGGCTGCCGCGCGTCACCTCGTGTGGCGAATCGCACTCTTTTCGGCGGCCTTGATGCCGCTCGCGACGCAGCTGTTGCCGGCGTGGAGAGTCGCGATCCCGGCTGGTATCCAGGCGGTTTCATCGCTGACAGTGGTTCGTGAACTGAGCGTTCCGGCCATCGCGCCGGAGATGCGCGCTCCGCTGATTTCGGCCGATCGGCGCGCAGGCGCCACCGCCGGTGCGGTCACCGGTCACTCGCCGCTGCCGGCCGCGAACCAACCGCTACCCACACTGCTCGCCCCGCTCTCCCTTGCGACGTCACTGATGCTCGGCTGGCTGCTCGGTGCCACCCTGCTCTTCACGCGACTCCTTGCCAGCCTCGTAACTGTCGCGCGGCTCACACGCCGCGCCGAACCCGTGGTCGATCCCGCGTGGCGCACGCTCCTCAACGACTCAGCTCGATCGCTCGGCCTGAATCGTGTCGCTCGACTCCTCGCGAGCGAGGAGACAGGGGTCCCGATGACCTGGGGCGTCGTGCGACCCGTCGTGTTGCTGACACCGGAGTATGATGAATGGAGCGCAGAGCGGCGGCGCTCTGTCATGCGGCACGAGCTCGCGCACGTCGCGCGATGGGACGCTGCGACCCAACTCGCTGCGCAGGCATGCTGCGCGTTGTACTGGTTCAATCCGCTCGTCTGGATTGCCGCGCGGACTCTTCGAAGCGAAGCAGAACGCGCCTGCGACGATCGCGTGCTGGCCGCCGGGACGCGGGCGTCGGACTACGCCAGCGAGCTCCTCGATATCGCACGCGCCGCCCCCAACGCCGAGAGGAACGGTGTGGCGCTGGCAATGGCGCGTCGCTCCCAGCTCGAGGGCCGGCTCCTCTCGATTCTCGCTCCGCGCGCCCGGCGTGATGCGCCCGGAGCGTTGTCAGTGGCGATGTTCGGACTCGCCGCTCTCGTGCTCACGGTCCCGCTCGCGGCATTTCGGGCCGCAACAGCGGCGACGCCCGCGCCGTTGGGCGAGGCCGAATACCAGCAGCCCATCCGCGCCGGAAACGTAGTGCGCCCGACCATATCGCCGTCCACCATCGCGATCACTCCGCGTGCGGAGTTGACCGAACCACGTTGTGTGGGTGGAAGCCACGACTCCTCCCACTCCAGCTCCAACATGAGCTTGAGCGATGGCAGCGACAGGACCTGGCGCGTGAGTTGGTCCGGCGAAGGCTGCTCCGTGGACCTTCGCGCGCGCGGCAACATCAAGTTCAGTGATGATTTCTCCGACGTTACCGGGATCTCCGGCGGCGGGTACGTCGAGATCAACGTGCGCGATGGCGGGACAACTCGCAGGCTCGAGATTCGCCCCGAGGGCGGAGGGTTGCAGCGGACGCACACCGTCAACGGAAGAACCGCCCCGTTCGACGAGGAGGCACGCTCGTGGCTGGCGGGCCTCCTCGTCGAAGTTGACCGGCACACAGGGTTCGCCGTTGACGTGAGGTTCCCGGCGCTCCTGAGCAAGGGAGGCACATCGGCCGTGCTCGACGAGATCGAGCATATGTCCTCGGATTATCCTCGCGGACTGTACTACCGCAAGCTGCTTGCGGGCGCCAGGCTCACACCGGCTGACGTGCGTCGCGTGGCGAGAGCCGCCGGTGCACAGATGACGTCGGACTACGAACTCGGCGGCGTGCTCGGTGCGCTTGCGGACCGGTATGCTCTGGATGACGCCGAGGTGCGGTCAGCATTCATGGATGGTGCCGGTAAGCTCAAGTCCGACTATGAACGCTCCCAGCTCCTGCTCACCATCATCAACAAAGGCGCGTTCACGGGCGGTCCGGCCAATAGTCGGGTTCGCGGTGCAGGTTCCGCTGCCGGCGGTGCGAACGTGAGCGTCAACCCGGAGGCCGCTCGCACCATTGCAAAGCTCGCAGGCGGCATGGACTCGGACTACGAGAAATCGCGGGTCCTGCTGGCGCTCGGCGACAGCCGCCTCTTCGATCCGAAGACGATGGGAGCCGAATACTTCGATGCGGTGGGCACCGTGAAATCGGACTACGAGCGCGGCCGCGTGCTGCAGAAAATCCTCGACGCCGGACAGCTGCCTGCGGAATCGCTGATCAGGGTTCTCGACCTGACGCGCCAGATGAACTCGGACTACGAGGCCGCAGGCGTCCTCGTGGAGTTTGCCTCGCACAACAAGGTCGATGGCAACGTGCGAGACGCGTTTCTCGCGACGGCAAATCACCTTGGGTCGGACTACGAGAGGCAGCGCGCGATCGGCGCGCTGGCGAAAGGCGTGAAGTAGCGCACCGGTGATCGGCATCACACTCGCCTGGCTTGATTCCGCCAAATCAGTGCTGCCATTCCTCCTCGGCATAATCGGGCGCGCGGCGGTGTCGCCGAGGAGACACTCCAATGCTGCACTTGCGAAACGTCCGCCGACCATGGGCGTCAGCTAGATACACTCACTCATGGTCGAGTTCGATTCCGCGTAGCGGCGTTGTGCCGGGCGCTCGGATCGCGACGCGAATCGAGGCGGCACGTGCGGTTGTCCCGGATGCTCGAGCTCGTGGCGCCAGCGCTGACATTGGCCGCTCTTCCGCTGCTGTGCGGATGCGCGGATAGCGTCGTGGGCCCCACGGGCTATGCCTGCACCCTTGCCGCGGACCCGTCGTTCTCGAACACGGCGGGCCTGAGCGCAAGTGACTTGCAAGCGTCGTTCGCCGACGCGCGGATTCGACTCGTCCCGACCCTTCCGCCCAGCCAGTCCCGCGTCGGTCTCGATGCCGCGCTGGCGCAGCTCGCGACAAACTTCGGCGGCCCGGATCGGGAGACGTCGTGTCGAACACTCACCAACGCGATCCGGCTGCTCGCCGGTCAGCCCACGCCGTCGGATCTCGCTCCTGACCGCGCCGTACTCGAAATGCTTCTCGACCTGGCCAGCACCGTTCTGGTACGATCGTCGTGATGATGCGACACAACTATTTGGTAGGGCTAACCACCGGAGGACTCGCGTGGCTGCCCCGCGTCGCAGGCCTTGCCCTGGTTGTCCTTCTTCCTGGCATGCGAGCTCGCGCTCAGCAGGTCGCGGGACCGACCGGTATCAATCGGCAGCAGGTGCCGACACTGCCAAGCTCGGTGCAAGCGTGCTTCGTGTCCCCCACTGGGACGCTCTATCTCATCGGCGTGCCCGGCGCGCCGCCGGACTGCTATTCGACGCTGCACTCCAAGTTCGTCTGGAATCTTCAAGGCGCCGTTGGTCCGAAAGGCGACGTTGGTCCGGCGGGTCTGGTGGGGCCGGCGGGGCCGATCGGCGTTGGGGGAGCGAGAGGCGACAAAGGGGACGCTGGTGTTGCCGGCCCATTGGGTCCTGCGGGCAGCGCGGGTCCACCGGGGCCCGTGGGATCGGCTGGCGCAGCGGGTCCGACTGGAGCGCCCGGCACGACGGGGTCGACCGGAGCGAATGGCGCGATTGGTCCAGCGGGACCTCCCGGTTCGGCAGGTGCGACTGGATCGACAGGATCGGCTGGACCCATCGGGCCCGCGGGAACAACCGGACCCATCGGGCCAGCCGGAACTACGGGCGCAGCGGGGCCGATTGGAGCGACCGGCGCAGCGGGATCAACGGGGCCGATTGGAGCAACCGGCGCCGTCGGATCAACCGGCGCGATCGGTCCGGCGGGACCGGCAGGTAGCGCAGGAGCCACGGGATCCGCCGGATCGGCCGGACCCATAGGTCCGGCGGGTTCGAGCGGAGCGGCGGGGCCGGTTGGCCCGGCTGGATCGACGGGAGCAGCCGGGCCCATCGGACCAGCGGGATCAACGGGCTCCAACGGGCCGGCCGGTCCTGCAGGATCAACCGGCGCGATCGGTCCCGCGGGTCCTTCCGGTGCTGTCGGTGCGACAGGACCATCGGGGTCAGCTGGACCCATCGGTCCGGCGGGATCAGCCGGTGTCGCCGGACCCATCGGACCAGCCGGTACGACTGGCGCAGCAGGGCCAATTGGAGCGACCGGTGCAGCGGGATCGGCGGGGCCGATTGGAGCGACCGGCGCCGCAGGAGCAACTGGGTCGACGGGATCGGCTGGACCCATCGGACCGGCGGGGACAGCTGGAACCACCGGAGCGGCCGGACCAATAGGACCGCCCGGATCAACTGGATCTGTCGGACCAGCCGGTACGACTGGCGCAGCGGGGCCGATTGGAGCGACCGGTGCCGCGGGATCGGCGGGCGCGACGGGCGCGATTGGTCCGGCAGGACCGGCCGGTACCGCCGGCGCAACGGGATCGACCGGAACCACCGGAGCGGCCGGACCAATAGGACCGCCCGGATCAACCGGGGCGGCAGGGCCGATTGGAGCCACCGGAGCAGCGGGATCGACGGGGCCGATTGGCGCAACCGGCGCGGTCGGATCAACCGGCGCAATTGGTCCGGCGGGACCTGCGGGTACCGCCGGCGCAACGGGCTCCACGGGAGCGGCCGGACCCATCGGACCATCTGGATCAACTGGACCAATCGGACCTCCCGGAACGACTGGAGCAGCGGGACCGATTGGAGCGACCGGCGCAGCTGGCGCAACGGGAGCGAATGGGACAATTGGTCCGGCAGGACCTGCGGGTGCCGTCGGCGCGACAGGATCGACGGGATCGGCCGGACCTATCGGGCCGGCGGGTTCGACGGGTGCAGCGGGGCCGGCTGGTGCGACCGGTGCGGTGGGATCGACGGGCGCAGCCGGGCCGATTGGCGCAACCGGCGCGGTCGGGTCAACCGGTGCGATTGGTCCGGCGGGTTCGACTGGAGCCGCGGGCCCGATAGGAGCGACCGGCGCAGCCGGCTCGACGGGTGCGAATGGCGCGATTGGTCCGGCCGGATCCACCGGCGCAACTGGTGCGAACGGCGGGGTCGGTCCCGCAGGACCTCCTGGTTCTGCAGGCGCGACTGGATCGACGGGATCCGCCGGACCCATCGGCCCTGCGGGATCGACTGGAACGACTGGAGCGGCTGGACCAATCGGGCCGGCCGGATCAACGGGTGCGGCGGGGCCGATTGGCGCAACGGGGGCGATCGGACCGGCCGGATCGACTGGCGCTGCCGGCGCAGTCGGAGCGACCGGCACAGCGGGATCGACAGGCGCTGTCGGCCCCGCGGGTCCTGCCGGTGCCGCAGGCGCGACCGGATCGACCGGATCGACCGGATCCGCCGGACCCATCGGACCGGCCGGATCGACTGGAACAACCGGAGCGGCGGGGCCGATTGGCGCCACTGGAGCGATTGGTCCGGCAGGACCTGCGGGCACGGTCGGCGCAACGGGATCGACGGGATCGGCCGGACCGATCGGACCGACCGGATCGACGGGTAGCATCGGGCCAGCGGGGCCAGCCGGAACAACCGGACCGGCTGGGCCGACAGGGGCCACCGGCGCAGCAGGCCCGATCGGTACAACTGGCGCAGCTGGCGCAACAGGATCAACGGGGGCTGTCGGCTCGAATGGGGCGACGGGCGCGACCGGTGCGATCGGCGCCACAGGTCCAGCAGGCGCGATCGGTGCCACCGGCGCAGTTGGCGCCACCGGCGCAGCTGGAGCAGCTGGAGCAGCGGGTGCAGCTGGAGTAGCGGGTGCAGCTGGAGTAGCGGGTGCAGCGGGCGCCATCGGGCCGATCGGAGCAACCGGAGCGACCGGCGCCACTGGTGCGGCTGGAGCAGCTGGTGTAGCTGGAGCGGCTGGAGTAGCGGGCGCAGCTGGAGTAGCGGGCGCCGCGGGCGCCATCGGCCCGATCGGAGCAACCGGAGCGACCGGTGCCACCGGCGCGGCCGGAGCGGCTGGAGTAGCTGGAGCGGCTGGAGTAGCGGGCGCGGCTGGAGTTGCTGGAGCAGTCGGCGCCATTGGACCGATCGGAGCAACTGGACCAACCGGAGCGGCTGGGCCGGCTGGAGCGGCTGGAGTAGCTGGAGCGGCCGGAGCAGTCGGTGCCATCGGACCGGCCGGAGCGACAGGAGCGGCTGGCCCGACGGGCGCGGCGGGTCCGGCCGGTACGACGGGAGCCACCGGCGCAGCCGGAGCCACTGGCGCGACTGGTGCAACCGGGCCAATCGGGCCGCCAAACCTTCTAACTTCGGCGACGGAAGTTCGTCAGAGCCTGACCTTCGCGCCCGGCACGGCTACCGTCAACGCTGTCTGTCCCGCAGGAACCGGTCCGGTCGGCGGTGGTTTCGATGCCAGCACGGGCAATGGGCGCGCTGCTGTGAGCCAGCTATATGTGCCGGGCGGCGGGCTGCAGCCGGGTTGGCAGGTGACGTTCGTCAATAGTGGAATCTTGGGGGCTACCGTCACCGTTGTGGCAATCGCGTACTGCAAGTAGGGACTGGACGGGGCGCAAGGGGCCACGCGTCTGCTCTTGACTTCAAGAGGAATCACCCCGATACTCCTCTCTACTTCAAGAGAAGACGGACCCTGCCCATGCCAGCACGCCACCCGCTCGAGCCCGATGCCCTTCGCGGCAGCATCGACCTCCTGATCCTCAAGGCCCTCCTGGTCCAGCCGATGCACGGCTGGGGCATCGGCCTGCGCATCCAGCAGATCTCCAAAGGACGGCTCGACGTCAACCAGGGATCACTCTACCCTGCACTTCAGCGCCTGGAGCACAAAGGCCTGGTGGACAGCGACTGGCAGTCCACCGAGAACAACCGCCGCGCACGCTACTATCAGCTCACCGCCGCAGGGCGCCGCGAGCTCGGCGAGGAAATAGCAAAGTGGAAGCGCTTCGCCGGAGCGATTCAGCTGGTCCTCGAGAGCCGGTGATCCCGCGATGAGCCGGCTCAGCGGACTCAATGCGCGGCTGCGCTCCGTGTTCGGATCACGCTCAGCCGAGCGTCGGATGGAAGAGGAGTTTAACTTCCATGTCGACATGGAGACCACCCGTCTCGTGTCCGAAGGCCTCACCGAGACCGAGGCCAGGCGCAGGGCGCGCATCGCCTTCGGCGGGCTCGACCACCATCGCGAGGCCATGCGCGATGGGCGCGGCGCACGGTGGTTCAGCGATCTCCGCGCCGACGTGCGTTACGCCCTCCGCGGGATGCGGCACAGCCCGGGCTTCGCCCTCGCCACTGCGCTCACGCTCGGCATCGGCGTCGGCGTCAACGGCATCACCTTCGGATTCGCGAACAGCCTGCTCTTCCGCACGCTACCATCGCGTGACCCGCAACAGCTCGTCGGCGTATTCACCGTCGGGACAAGAACAGGCACCGTGGACCAGGTCGCGTATGATGACTACCTCGACTTGCGCGACCGGAGCGGCATCTTCGACGGGCTTGCCGGACGGACCGACAGCCCGCTGAACCTGGTCGTCCCGCGCAGCGCAAGCGACCGACCGGCGCAGGGACAGACCACCGCTGATCTGGTCTGGGGCGAGTTCGTCACCGAAAACTATTTCACCGTTCTCGCAATGACTCCGGCACTCGGCCGCTTCTTCACCGCAAGCGACGCCCCACAGGGATCGAATCCGTTTGCGGTGCTCAGCTACGAGACCTGGCGCCATCGTTTCAACAGCGACTCCGCCGTCATCGGGCGCGTCATTCGCCTCAACGGCACTGAGTTCACGATTACAGCCGTCGCGCCGGCAGGCTTCAGGGGGATCCGGACGTTCGGCTTCTGGCCCGAGGTATGGGCGCCCATCGGAATGCACAACATTCTCCTCCCCGGATCGACGCACCTTCTCGAGGGTCGCGGCGACGGATGGATGATGCTGGTTGGGCGCATGCACGCCGGCTGGACTCAGGAGCGCACGGCCGCCGCGACGACCCTCTTTGCCCAGCAGCTCGAGCGCGCCTGGCCCGCGACGAACCGCGACGTGGGATTGCTGCTCGTTCCAGCAGCGACGGGATTCGATCACCCCGGTTTCGTCAAACCGCGTGTGATCATGCTCGCCTCCGCGCTCGGGATTTTCGCGTCCATCATCGTTCTCCTCATCATCTGCGCGAATCTTGCGAACCTCCAGCTCGCGCGCTCCAAGGCCCGTGCACGCGAGATTGCGATCCGGCTGTCTCTCGGATGCTCGCGCGGGCGCCTCATCCGGCAGCTCCTGGTCGAGTCGCTTATGCTCACCGTTCCCGGTGCCGCGCTCGCGGCCGGGGTGATCTTCATGTCGCCGCAGCTCGAATCGCTCATGCTCCCGCACCTGCAATTCCGCGTCGGCTTCAACCCAACGGTGGATGCACGCGTGATCGCCTACACTGCCGCCGTCGCTCTCCTGGCGGTGGCGTTGTTCGGTCTCGCGCCTGCGCTCCGCGCGTCCCGCCCCGCTCTCACGGCATCGCTCGCAGCCGGCGGGCGAAGCTCGAAACGGGCCGACGGCATGCGCGCATCACTGGTCATCAGCCAGCTGGCACTGTCAGTGGTACTGCTCGTCGCGGGGACTCTGTTCGTCCGCAGTCTCGTCTTGGCGCGCGCCGTCGATGTGGGCTTCGATCCCGGCGACCGCGTCCTGCTGTCGGCGAACGTCGGCTTGCAAGGGTACGACGCAGCACGCGGGCGACGATTCTATGAGGCGGTCGCAGAACGTTTGCGTAATGTGCCTGGTGTCGAGGCAGCGAGCTGGGTGTTTCCCGTTCCATTCGACACGTACGGTCGCAGCGTCTCGCTCTACGTCGAGGGGCTCGCGGGAAACTCGAAGGATCACACGACCAGCACAGACTTGAGTATCGCCGACGTCAACTTTACCGAGGCGCTCGGTCTCCGCCTCCAGGCGGGGCGTCCGTTCAACGCCGGCGATTCCGCCGGGTCGCCATCAGTCATGGTCGTCAGCAGGGAGCTCGCCGGCAAGCTCTGGCCCGGCAAGGATCCCATTGGCCAGCGCGCGCGGGTTGGCAGCGCATCAGGTCGGGAGATCACGGTGGTCGGCGTGCTGCGCGACGCCAAGTTCGCTACGATCGGAGAAATGGGCCAGGCACGCGCGTACCTCCCGCTTCGCCAGAACTACAGGGACTGGCAGACCCTGGTCGTTCACGCGCGTCGCGACCCTGCTGCCGTCGCACGCGATGTTCGCGGCGTCATTGCGGCGATCGACCCGACCTTACCCACGTTTGGTGTAATGACGATGCGCGAGAGCGTCGCGAGCGCGTTCTCGACCAA
>DATHMJ010000247.1:0-2332 GCA_035487215.1 Gemmatimonadales bacterium | reverse complement strand
GCTCGCGACCCTCACCTTCCCCATCAGAACCATTCGTTGGCGCCTGCTGCTCCGGACGGGCGCCGATCAGCCGCTGCCGCTTGCCGCGGCGTGGCACGCGACCGCCATCGGGTTCATGGCAAACAACCTCCTGCCCTTCCGCGCGGGAGAGCTGATCCGGCCGTTTGCCATTACCCGTCTCGCCCCGGCTCGTTTCACCTCGGCTCTCTCGTCGATCGCGGTGGAGCGCATCTTCGACGGCCTCACGCTGACGGCGCTGCTCACCCTCTCGCTGCTGGCCCAGGACCTCTCGCCGAGCCTCCAGGTGGGCTCCGTGCCGGTGCGGCATCTCGCGCTCGCCGCCGGTGGGGTCTCCGCGGCGGCTCTGATTGCGGCGCTGGCCGTGGTCGCGTGGCCGTTGGCCGCGGAACGGGTCGTGCGCGCGGTCGTCCCCCGCGCGAGCCTGGCCGACCGGATCGTCGGGCTCATCGAGGGCCTGCGCCAGGGACTCGTCGCGCTCAACTCCCCGGCCCGGATCGGCGGGGTCATCGTTTGGTCGCTGATCCTCTGGATCGTGAACGCGGCGTCTTTCCTGGTGGGGTTCGCCGCGTTCAACATTCCGGTCGGCTTTGCCGGCGCCCTCCTGCTGCAGGGCCTGGTCGCCTTCGGCGTGTCGGTGCCGTCGACTCCCGGGTACGTCGGTCCCTTCGAGGCGGCGATTGTCGCGGCGCTCGCGCTCTACGGCGTGGCCGAGGACCGAAGCTTCTCCTACGCCATCGCGTATCACGTGACGACCTTCGTCCCGATCACGCTCCTCGGCCTCTGGTCGCTGGCGCGGACCGGGATCGGTCTCGGCGACCTGCGCCGAAACGCGCCGACGCCACCCTCGCCTCCGCCGGCGCCGCCGTCCCTGTGACCGCCGTTGCCCTCGACTGCCACGCCAAGGTCAACCTTCTCCTGCGGGTGCTCGCGCGGGAGGACGACGGATTCCACGGGCTGGAGACATTGTTCTGCCGCGTGGAATTGGCGGATCGGCTCGAGGTGGAGCGGCGCGACGGCCACGATGTCACGATCGAGGTTGCGGGCGCCGAGGTCGGCGCGCCGGACGAGAACCTGGCGGTGCGCGCGGCGCGCATGGTCCTCGATGCCACCGGTCGACGGTTTGGGGTGCACCTGCATCTGGAAAAGCGGATTCCGGTGCGCGCGGGGCTGGGCGGCGGATCGAGCGACGGGGCGGCTGCACTGGTCGCGGTCAATCAGCTTGCCGGCAATGCCGTTCCCCGTCACGAGCTGCTCCAATTTGCCACCCGGCTCGGCAGCGACGTGCCGTTCCCGTTGTCCGGGGCCCCGCTCGCCTTGGCGTGGGGACACGGGGAGCGGTTGCTGCGGCTGCCCCCGCTCCCGGTCGCGCCCGTGCTGCTGCTCACGCCGCCAGTCCCGATCGCTAGCGCGGAAGCCTATCGCTGGGTCGACGAAGCTCGGCAGGGCGTGGGGCGCCGGGGATCAGTGGCGCTCGACCTGGATGCATTGGCGGGGTGGGGGGACATCGGACGGATGGCAGGCAACGACTTCGAGTCCCCGGTGTTTGCGCGGCACCCGCCGGTTCGGGCCGCGTTCGAGGCAATGGTGGGCACGCGACCGTTGGTCTGCCGCATGAGCGGGTCCGGCGCCACGCTGTTTGCGATCTATCGCTCAGCGCGGGACCGGGACGACGCGATGATGGCGTTGGGACGAAAGCACGGAAGCCTGACGGCGACGCAGACGATGGGCTGACGCTTAGCGGTCGGCTCTCAGTTCCGGACGCACCCGAAAATCGATCTCCAGCGTGCGGCTGTCGGTGTCGGGCTCGAGATGGAGGCGGAGAACGCTGGCGACGTAGGGAATGCCCACGAGACGGCTCAGCACTTCCGAGAACTCCCGCTCCAACTCGGCGAGCGGGATTTCCTTGAGAGGGCGGGCGTGCAGCGGGTCCCGGCGTTCGAGGTCGGTGAGATTCGTCACGGGTCCGAGAATCCCACCGGCGTGCACGGACCCAGTGACGGCCGTGTATCGGACGCGTCACGCCACAGGGCGCGACAAAGCCCCGGCCGGAGAGTATGCTGGTGGTGTCGCCCATCCCGTCCGCCGGTCGGCCACGTGCGTCGCTCCCCGGAGGCCCCCCATGCGATCTCGAGCGCTCCTGCTGCTCCTCTCCGTCACCTGCGTCCCACCACTGACTGCCGCACCACCCGCAGCCCACTCGCCGCCTGCCCGCATCACCATTCTCTATGACGCGTTCGGAGGTGCCGCCGGACTCACCCAAGACTGGGGCTTCTCGGCGCTCATCGAATATGAGGGGCGCCGAATCCTCTTC
>DATHMJ010000246.1:0-2146 GCA_035487215.1 Gemmatimonadales bacterium | reverse complement strand
CGTGAGACGCGTGTAGATCGCGCGGGGACCATACGTCGCGCGAATGACGCGGGTCTCGCCGCCGGAGCTGGCGCGGGAGTTGCCCGGCCCCCACGCGTCCACCAGCGTGACGCGGGCGCCGCCCCGCAGCAGGTGGAGCGCCGTCCAGCCGCCGAACGCACCGGCGCCCACCACCGCGACGCGCAGCGCCATCAGGCTCCCTGGCCCACCCGCACCCCCAAGGCCGGCGTCCGCGCCGCATTCCGGCGAGCCCGCCAGTAGAGCAGCCCGCCCGCCGCCACGAACGCCGACGCGCCGCCGAGCACCTTGGCCTCGAACAGCCAGGGCTCCGCCGTATCGGGGGGTGGAATCGCCGCGACCACCATGGCGAAGAGCGTCACGGCCAGACCGCTCACTCCGATGAGGAGCGTGCGGATCGGGCGCCGCGGGTGATCGGCGGGACCGGCGTCGGTCCGTTTCCCCACCCCGAAGATGAGGTAGGTGAGGAACATGTACGTGTACGGGATGAAGTAGACGAGGATCATCGTGTCGAGCAGCACCAGATAGGCCTTCTCGACCGTGGTCCCCTTTCCGATCACCGAGACGAACAGGAAAATCGTCGACAGCGCCGCCTGCACGAGGATGGCGACGTACGGCGTGCCCCAACGGGGGTGAATCCGGCTGAACGCATCGGGCACGTAGCGGTCGAGCCCAACGACGAACGCCACACGCGCGCAGCCGGTGAGCCACGCGCCGACACACCCGAGGTTGCCGAGGGCATTGGCTGCGGCGGCAAACGGGACCACCCATGCGACGACGGGCCCGAGACCGCGGGCGCCGGCGTCGATCCCCTGCAGCAGACCGGAGACGAGATTCACGTCCTTCTGCGGCACCAGCCACAGGATCGCGCCGGTCCCCGCGATGTAGACGAGCGCGATCAGGGGCGCGGCCAGAAAGATCGAGCGCGGGAGCATCCGCCGCGGATCGCGAATCTCGCCGCCCAGTGTGGCCGACAGCTCCAGCCCCGCGAACGCAAACGCGATCGAGGCCCAGAGGTTGAGCTCCGAGACCTTGCCCAAATCTGGAATCAACGTCGCCGGGGTGAACACGTTCGCGGCCGGCCGGGTCGCGACGGCGATCGCTCCGAGGACGACGATGACGACGCCGGGGAGATACGATCCGAACGCTCCCACGTTGTGGAGCCACTTACCGACGCCCAGACCCAGCACATTGAGGAGCACGGCCAGCCACATCGCGCCCAGCGTCACCGGGAGCGCGTAGGTCCAGCGGTCGCCGAGCCCGCTGCCACCCAGACCAAAGGCGTACGTGGCGATGACCGCGCCCGACAGGAGCAGGCTCGGATAGTAGAGAACGTTGTTGATCCAGTAGCACCAGCCGCAGAGAAACCCGTGGCCCTCTCCGAACGCGCGCTTGGTCCACGCGTAGATGCCGCCCTCGTCGGGAAAGCGAGCCGAGAGGTCGGCGACGGCGAGGCCCTGCGGAATGAAGAAGAAGAGCGCAGCGCAGAGCCACAGCAGCAGGCTCGAGGGACCGGCCGCCGCCGACGTGGCCAGCCAGCGAATACTGAGGACGGCGACGACGTTGAGCAGGACCAGGTCCCGCAGCGTCAACGAGCGGCGGAGCTCCGGGGTTTCGGGACCGCCCGGGTGGGTCATCCTTTGAGGTACAGGTGCTGGGGATCGAGGACGTCGCGGAGCAAGTGCAGGGCGCCCGCATCGGGCGGCTCGACGCAGGCCAGCTCGCCGCGAGCCTGGAGCGGCCAGCCGACGTTCGCCCGGACGTCGTCCACCGTGACGCCTGGATAGAGCGCGGTGAGCACCAGCTCGCCGCTCTCCGCGTCCGCCTCGAGCACCGCCTTGTCGGTGATCACCTTGACCGGGCCTGCGCCCGGCATCCCCAGCTCCCGCCGCGTGCCGCCGCGACAACGATGTCCCGGGCTGGTCACGAAATCGACCTGTTCGGGAAAGGCGCGCTTGTCGAGCCGGCTGATGATGACGACGCGCTGGGCGTGGATCGCGATCTCCGCGGCGCCGCCGCTGCCCGGTAGCCGGACTTTCGGCCGGTCGTACGAGCCGATCACGGTGGTATTGATGTTGCCCCACCGATCCACCTGCGCCCCGCCGAGAAAGCCGACCTCGATCAAGCC
>DATHMJ010000245.1:0-2717 GCA_035487215.1 Gemmatimonadales bacterium | reverse complement strand
CTGGCGGCGACGATTGGACGGTCAAACGGTCGGACGGTGTGCTCGAGCTCGACGCGCGCCTCACGCTGCAGACGGAGGATGGCGTGCTCATTCATACGACGTTCGACGGCATCCGGGACGATGCTGCCCCGGGCGCGCCGTACTTCCGCACGCGGTTTCGCTTCGAGACTGCCGATCCGAAGTACGCATTCCTGAACCGTTTGCTCGCCGTCGGGAGCGGCGAAATCCGAGCGGATGGGCCCGTGCACGTTGTCGAGGAGATTCTCTGAGCCGTGCGTGCTAGCGCCCTGCCCGGGATTTGACCGCCAGCCCGGCGAGTCGAGCGAGGTCTGCCCGCGCGCCCGTCCGCTCGTTGTCGCCGCCGCCGTGCTTCCCGGCACGGGGCTCGCGACAGTGTGTCTCCGCTGACACCCGGGCGTGTCTCGGGCGTCCTCGCGTGACATGTCGGCATCCAAAAGAGGCCAATCCTCCGCGCGGGAGTAGACGGCGCGAAACGTGCACTCGCGTCAGCCGAGTACCGCCTGCCAGCGAAGCGACGCACAGCACATGAACGTGCAAGGACAACCGGGGCCGGGAACACCAACCCTCCTGGTGGTGAGCGAGCGCCCCGAGGTGCTGTCGTCCCTGTGCGCGTCCCTCGAGAGCGACGGTCACCGGGTCCTGGCCGCCAGGGGCACCGTGGCAGCCCGGGCGCTCCTGGACGACGAGAGCCCGGCGCTGCTGATCGTCGACCAGGCCCTCTGCGCCACGGAGGGTGGTCCCCTGGCAAGGCGTCTGCGCGAGCGCGACCCGACGGCGCAGATCGTGGTCTTCGCGGCCAGCGGCACCCCGCCCCGCGACCTCTTCCGGCACCTCGGCATTCACGGCTACCACGCCGCGGGCGACTGCCCGGAGCACCTCCTGGTGCGGGTCGATGCGGCCCTGGCGGCGCACGGCGACCTCGCCCATCACCAGCTGGCCGAACGGCTCAAGACCGAACTCGTGGCGGGGGTTTCGCACGAATTCCGCACGCCCCTCAACGTGATCGTGGGCTATGTCGACCTGCTGCGGGACGGCACTTTCGGCCCCTGCGCGCCGGAGACGCGGCCCATCTTCGAGAAGGTGCGAGGGAACGTGTCGTACCTGCTCGAGCTGGCCGACGAGTTTCTGGATCTCTCGCGCCTCGAGTCGAGCGTGGGCTCCGCACGGCGCGACCTCATCGACCTCGTCCCCCTCCTCCGGGAGCTCGGCGAGTGGTTCTCGCTCCTGATCCGCGACCGCGCGGTGCGCTTCGAGGCCGACGTCCCGGCACACCTGCCCCCGCTCGCCGCCGAAGGCGCGAAGCTCCGCATCGTCATCCAGAATCTCCTCTCCAACGCGGCCAAATTCACGAACGAGGGCAGCATCCGCCTTGCGGCGGAGGCCCTCCCGGAGGGCCGGGTCGCGATCCGGGTCAGCGACACGGGGCCCGGCATCGCTCCCGAGCACCACGAGGCCGTGTTCGACATGTTCCGGCAGCTCGGCTCGGCGGGTGCGTGGCGCAAAGGTGTCGGGCTCGGACTCGCCCTGGCGCGCCGGTTCGCACGCTTGCTGGGCGGCGACATCCTGCTCGAGAGTGAGCTCGGACGCGGCGCCACCTTCACGCTCGTCCTCCCCGCCGGAACCGCCTCACCGGTGCGGACGCCCGCGGGGCACGCCGCCTGACCCGTTCGCACGGTGTGTGCCGCCGCTGACACGGGCGCGTCACAGCGTGCGTCCAGTGACACGGGACCGCACAGCATCGCGCCGACGATCCGCTTGAAGTTCGGGGCCTTTCGCGGCCGCCGCGGGCGGCCCGAAACATGCAACTCCCGGAGCGTCATGCACACCAGCGGAGGCGACCGGGAGGAGATGCGCATGCGCAGGCGCACGTGGTTCGCGGGTCTCGTGCTCGGGCTCGTCGGCGTCCTCGCGACCCCGATGTCCGCCGACGCCGGCTGTGGCTGCTCCAAGCCGCCGCCGCCGCGCGCTGCCGTGCGCCCGTTCGTCGCCTACGCGGACCAGAAGATCGCCCTGTTCAGCGACCTCCTGACGCCCGGCGCGACCTACTGGGTCCAGTTCACCGCCACCGCCGACGGCAGCGTCGACTGGAGCCGCGCCAAGGCCACCATGCGCCGGGACTTCGCCGACGGCCAGATGCGCGCCCAGCTCCGCGTCCCCACCGGCAACGTCGCCCTCGGCCCGTGCAGCATCACGGTGTGGGCCGACCAGACCCAACAGCTCTACACGCTCGGCGACGACCAGTTCACGGTCACGGCGGAGCCGATCGTGCTGCACGACTTCAAGGAGACGGTCGAGCAGGACGACTACCAGGCGGGGGTCGGGAAGGACGGCACGGTCTACATCGCGGTCGACGTGAGCAGCGTGAGCAACGGCACGATCTTCGTGGCCATGGCGAACGGCTTTCCGCTCTCCTTCGAGTCGCGCAGCATCGCGATGTACAACCAGCAGGGGTTCCTGATGCAGCTCATGGACCCCTCCTCACCCGGGCTCTTCCGCATCGCCCGCGGCGCCGGCGCGGCCAGCGACTCGCTCACCTACTGGCGGCACGAGTTCCGGACCTACAAGCAGGACCATCGCCGCAACGACGCCCACCGCTCCGATGACGATCCCGACTGGCACGCCGACGGCACGCCCCACGTCGATCACGACAAGATCGTGGTGGCGATCTCCGGCACGCTCATGAACGGCGGCCGACC
>DATHMJ010000244.1:0-4313 GCA_035487215.1 Gemmatimonadales bacterium | reverse complement strand
GGACGGGCAACTGGTCGGCTACGCATATCTGGTCGCCGATCAATCGCCGGGAGGGGTGGTGCTCGATGCACCGGTCGAGCTGGTCCGCTTCTACGTCGCGCAGGCGTGGCACGGCCGCGGCGTGGCCCAAGCGCTCATGGGGGCGTGCGTCGAGACGGCCCGCGCCCGTGGCGGGCGGACCCTCTGCCTGGGAGTCTGGGATCAGAACCCGAGAGCCATCGCCTTCTACCGGAAGGCCGGGTTTGCGATCGTGGGTTCCACGAGCTTCGATCTTGGCTCCCAGCACCAGACCGATCATGTCATGGCGCTGCCGCTGGATCGGGCCGGCGTGGCCCGGTGAAACCGGTCCGGTCCGCCGACGCGCCCCCACCGGTCCGGTCCGCCGGCGTGCCGCCACCGGTCCTCAGCGAATCGGAGCGGCGGCGGCTCGAACGGGCAGAACGTCTGGCGTTTCTGCTGGACAATGCGATTCGGATTCCCGGGACCCGGTTTCGCTTCGGACTCGATCCGTTGCTTGGCCTGATTCCCGGATTGGGCGATGCCCTCGGCGCGCTCGCCTCCGCCTGGATCGTGGTGGAAGCCGCCCGCTTCGGTGCACCGCGGCCCGTGCTCGTCCGAATGGTCTACAACATCGGGATCGACAGTCTGATCGGCGCCGTTCCGGGAATCGGCGACGCCTTCGACTTCGTCTGGAAATCGGACGCGAAGAACGTGGCGTTGCTGCGGCGCCATCTGGAGCAGCCGGATGTGGTGCACCGGGCCAGTCGGCGGCTGCTCCTCGGCGTGGTGTTGCTCCTGGCTGCCATTGCCGCCGGGTCGATCGCCGCGGCGGTGCTGCTGATCCGCTACCTGCTGACTCTCTCACCTCATTTCTGAGCGACCGATGCGCTTCGAGACGCTGGCCGTACACGCCGGCCACGAGCCGGATCCGGCCACCGGGGCGGTAACGCCGCCGATTCATCTCTCCACGACGTTCGAGCGGGCACCGGACGGGACCTTTCCCGGGGGCTACATCTATTCCCGCGACGCGAATCCGAATCGCCGGACGCTCGAACGATGTCTGGCGGATCTGGAGGGCGGGGCCGCCGCTGCCGCGTTCGCCTCCGGGATGGCGGCGACCGCGGCGATCATGCAGTCGCTCGCGCCCGGCGACCACGTCCTCGTCCCGGACGATTCGTACTACATCACGCGCAAATTGCTGAGCGAGGTGTACGCCCGCTGGGGACTCGAGCACACGCCGGTGAACATGACCGACGCGACCGCGGTGGCGACGGCGGTCCGGCCGAAGACGCGGCTCATCTGGGTCGAGACGCCGTCGAATCCGCTCATGCGAGTGACCGACATCGCGGCGATCGTCGCCGTCGCACGGAAGGTCGGGGCTCGGGTGGCCTGCGACAACACCTGGGCGTCGCCCGCGCTGACCCGCCCGCTCGAGCTGGGCGCCGACCTCGTCATGCACTCGACCACGAAGTACCTCGGCGGGCACAGCGACGTGTTGAGCGGGGCAGTCGTCGCGCGGGAAGACGACGACGTGTTCCAGCGAATTCGGACGGTGCAGATCGCGGGTGGCGCCGTGGCCGCGCCATTCGACTGCTGGCTGCTGCTTCGCGGCATCAGGTCACTGCCCTATCGCATGCAGGGCCACTGCGCGCACGCGCTGACCGTGGCCCGCTTTCTGGAAGCGCATCCGGCCGTTGCCCGGGTCCACTACCCGGGACTCGCCTCGCATCCGGCGCATGCCGTGGCGGCACGACAGATGACGGGGTTCGGCGGAATGCTGTCCCTCGAGGTCCGTGGCGGCCGGACCGAGGCGATGGCGATGACCGGTCGGCTCAAGCTGATCACGCGGGCTACGAGCCTTGGCGGACCGGAAACGCTGATCGAGCATCGAGCGTCGGTCGAAGGCGCGCACACCCGCGCGCCCGAGGGCCTGCTCCGCATGTCGATCGGGCTGGAGCATCCGGACGATATCATCGCGGACCTGGCCCAGGCCCTGGAGGCGGCGTGATCCGCGCCATGTACAGCGTTGCCGTGTTCGTTCAGGACATCGAACGCGCGATCGCGTTCTACCGCGACGATCTGGGTCTACCTCTCACGAAGCAGGGGTCGTTCGGCGCCGAGTTCCTGGAGCAGGAGCCGCATCTGGGTGTGCACCCCGCGGTGCACCCTGATGCCAAGGCGTTGGTGGGTCGGCACAGCGGCATCACCTTCCATGTGCCCGACCTGCTGGATTTTTGCTCGCGCCTGCGCGAGCGGCAGGTCCACTTCGTCGCCGAGCCGAGTCAGCAGACGTGGGGCATCATGGCGATGATCGCGGATCCGGACGGTAATGTGTTCGCGCTGTGGCAGGAGTCGCCGCCGGAACGGTGAGCAACGCGGCCGCCTCGGGCGAGCCGCGAAGCCAGTCCTCGACGATTTGGCCCTGCTGCTCCATGCCGTACATCGCAAACGGGCGCGGCGGCGCGGCAGCGTAATCATACGGACTCGGACCCAGTCCGCGGCGATGCCGAAGCTCCCGAAGCCGGTCCGCGACACCGCGCGCATAGTAGCGCACGGCGCCCCAAGCCTGATACTGGGCGCAGTGCGTCAGCTCGTGAGCGATGACCGGCAGCGAGTGGCAGCACGCGTCCGGCAGAAAGACGTCATTCCCGAGCGCGATGGCCCGCCCGCCCGTGAGACGAAGCACGAGAGCGCGGAGCGCACGGCGCGCGGGGCCGCCCGCCCCGCGATGGAGTCTGACGCGGGTGGTGTCGATCGGGAGCGGCAATCCGGAGAGGGCCATCGCCTCATCCGACGTAAGGCGGCTCGCCGGACTACCCCGGTGATCTCTGCCAGCCATTGGACCTCACCGGCGATCTGGAGTTCGTGGGCCTTGTCTGCGGCTCGGCGCCTCCGCTAAGGTTACGGCCCTGTCGGTCCCTACGGAATCCGGACACATGGCGCAGCTGTGGCAAGCTCTCATGTCGATCTGGGCCTGGTTCGTTCTCGCCAGCTGCCTCGTGCTCTGGCTGCCGGCAATGGCCCTGATCCGCCTGGTCACCCTGTCCGATCCCGGCCGCTACGCCGTCGGCTACGTCTTCCGCCGGATCGGCCCCGTGATGGCCACCCTCAATCCGCTCTGGCGGTTCCGTACGTCCGGAACACCGCCGGCCGATCCCCGCCGGCCGTACGTCGTTGTCTCCAACCACGAGTCGTTCGCCGACATCCTCCTCATCAGCCATCTCCCTTGGGAGATGAAGTGGCTTTCCAAGGCCGAGCTGTTCAAGGTGCCTGTCCTGGGATGGCTGATGCGCCTCGCCGGGGACGTTCCCGTGCGCCGCGGCGAAGGGCGGAGTGCGGTCGAAGCCCTCCAGGCCTGTCGTGAGGTCATGAAGAAGCGGGTTTCCGTGATGATCTTTCCCGAAGGGACTCGCTCGCCCACGGACGACATGCTCCCCTTCAAGGACGGCGCCTTCAGGCTGGCGGTCCAAACGGGCGCACCGATTCTCCCGTTGGCGGTGTCGGGCACGGGAACCGCATTGCCCAAACACGACTGGCGGTTCGGCCGATCGGTCGCCGAGGTGCGCGTATTGGCGCCGGTGGAGACGACCGGGCTCACGACCAAGGATGTCCCGGCCCTCCGAGAGCGCGTGCGCCAGCAGATTCTCGAGGCCCGCGACGCGCTTCGCCGAGAGCATGCCCGAGATTGACTAGTCGTCCTTCGCCAGATCCGCCGGGGCCCGAACCCGACCGACCGCCCCCGCGAGGGCGAGCAGCGTAAGGAGGTAGGGGAACATCAGAAAGAATTGATACGGCACGTTGAGCCCGAGCGCTTGAAAGAGAAACTGGAGGGCCGTGGCGGCGCCGAAGAGAAGGGCGGCGAAGGCCACACCGACCGGGTGCCACCGTCCCAGCACTACGATCGCGATCGCGACGTATCCCCGCCCAGCCGTCATCTGTTCCGCGAACGTGCCTACTTGCGCCAGCACCAGGCTCGCGCCTCCCAGGCCGGCGAGCGTTCCGCCGAACACCGTGGCCCAGAACCGAAGCGCCCGGGTGGGGACCCCAGCCGTGCGAGCGAGCGAACCGGCCTCGCCTGCGGCTCGAAGGGCCAGTCCAATGCGCGTGCGATACAGCACCCACCACACCAGTGGCACCAGCGCCAGACTCAAGTAGGTGGGTGCCGGCTGGACGAAGAACGCCGGGCCAAGGATGGGGATGTTCGACAAGCCCGGCAGCGGCAGGGGACGAAGAGTAGGCAGGGAGAGTCCGGCTCCGCCCGCGCCAAAGGCCTGCCGGTAGACCGTTCCCGTGAGACCCACGCAGACGAGCGT